>NZ_JAAGPQ010000120.1:0-19575 GCF_017104985.1 Paraburkholderia sp. Ac-20342
GGCCGGCGGCGCGCAGGCGCTCGCCGCGGCCAGCGACGACCTCGTCGCGCAGATCGTCGCATGGCTCGGCTCGCAGGCGCTCGCCGCCGCGCAGTGACGGGCGGGTAGCGCACGAGCGCACGGGAGGGAGCGCTGCATGAGCGAACGACCCTGGTTGCGCCGTCCGTCGGGGCTCGCCCGGCAGGCGCTGCTGCTGTATGCGGCGCTGATCGTCTACGGTTCGTGGTATCCGTTTTCCGGCTGGCGCTCGCTCGGCATCGCGCCGTTTGCCTATCTGTTCGATCCGATGCCGCAGTATCTGACGGCGTTCGACGTCGTCACCAATGTGCTCGGCTATATGCCGTTCGGCGCGCTCGTGGTGCTCGCGGTGTATCCGCGCTGGCGCGGCGCCGTGGCCGTCGCGCTGGCGTTCGGGCTCGGCGCTCTGCTGTCGGGCACGATGGAAGCGGTGCAGACTTATCTGCCGACGCGCGTCGCGTCCAATCTCGATCTCGCCGCCAACACGCTCGGCGCGCTGCTCGGCGCGGCGATGATGTCGCCCGCGACCGGCGCGCTGCTCGATCGCGGCTTGCTCAGGCGCTTGCGGCTGCTGTGGTTCGAGCGCGGCCGCGCGGCGCTCGCGTGTCTCGTCGCCACCTGGCCGTTCGCGACGATGTATCCGGCGCCGCGTCTGTTCGGCCTCGGCAACTGGCCGCGCATGCTGTGGCTGCGCGTCGACCCGGTGACCCAGGACGCGTTGCTTGCGTGGACGCCATCCGCGTGGCACGTCGGCGCATGGCCGGCGGCCGCCGCCGCGTGGCTGCCCGACGACGCCTGGGAAGCGCTGATTACGACACTGAACCTGTTCGCCGCGCTCGTGCTCGCGTCGTTGCCGGCGCGCCGGCATGCGCCGCGCGTGCGTCTCTTGCTGGTGTTCATCGTCGTGACCTTGGGCGTGAAGGCCGGCGCGACGTTTCTGCAATCGCAATCCGGCCTTGCGTTCGACTGGGCGACGCCCGGCGCATTGAGCGGGCTCGCGTGCGGCACGCTCGCGGCACTCGCTGCGTTGCCGTTGCGCCGCCGCGTGCGCGCGGCGCTGGCGGCCACCGCGCTCGTCGTTGCGCTCGTGTTCGTCAATCTGCTGCCGGTGAATCCGTATTTCGACGTGGTGCTGGCCGACTGGCGGCAAGGGCGGTATCTGCACTTCAACGGTCTCGCGCGCTGGCTCGCGTGGGTCTGGCCGTACGCGGTGCTGGTGTGGCTCGCGTTCGCGGTCGAGCAGGCGTGGCTGAAGCGTCGGGCGAAGCGCGCGTGAGACCGGGGAAAACGAGGCGAGGGTGCATCGGGCGGACAGGCGCAGGCAGTGCGCCCGATGGGCCGGGTTCGCATCGGCCCGGGCGAAAGAGGCTCGCACGAAATGCAGCGGGCCCGCGTCGGATACCATGCAAGCGCACGTGAAGCGCCATGCGGTGCTGCCGAAGCGCCGGCCTTTCCGGCCAGCAGACCCCGGCGGCCGCCTGGCCCGCTCGTTATAATCGTCCGCACCACGGGCGCCGCGGCATACCGTGTGCTGACAGCGCCATTGCACTCCCTTTCAGTCTCGCTCTCCTGGACATCATGGATTCCTTCTACAAGCATCACGTCTTCTTCTGTCTCAATCAACGCGAGCCCGGCGCCGAGCGTCCGAGCTGCGCCAACTGCAATGCGCAGGCGATGCAGGAATACGCGAAAAAGCGCGTGAAGCAGCTCGGCCTGGCCGGTCCCGGCCAGGTGCGCATCAACAAGGCGGGCTGCCTCGACCGCTGCGAACTCGGCCCGACGCTCGTCGTGTATCCCGAGGGCGTCTGGTACACCTACGTCGACGAGAGCGACATCGACGAGATCGTCGAGTCGCATCTCGCGAACGGCAAGGTCGTCGAGCGTCTGAAGATCGATTAATAACGCGCAGCATCAAGCGCGAATCACAGAACGATCGACAGGCACCCTCATGAATGTCAACACGAAGAAATATCTGATCGACGGCCCGGTCGGCAAGATCGAGGTCGCGCTGGACCTGCCCGACGACGTGCGCGAAAAAGGCGCCGCGCCGCGCGGCATCGCGCTTGTCGCGCATCCGCATCCGCTCTTTGGCGGCACGATGGACAACAAGGTCGCGCAGACGCTCGCGCGCACGCTCGTGCAACTGAACTACGTCACGTATCGCTCGAATTTTCGCGGCGTCGGCCAGACCCAGGGCGAGCACGACGCGGGCGTCGGCGAGCGCGACGATCTGCACGCGGTGCTCGAACACATGCGCGCCGATGCGCAGTACGGCGCTCTGCCGCTCGTGCTCGCGGGCTTTTCGTTCGGCACGGTCGTGCTCTCGCATGTGGCCGCGAAGCTGCGCGAAGAAGGCCGGGAGATCGAACGCATCGTGTTCGTCGGCACCGCGGCGAGCCGCTGGGACGTCGCGCCCGTGCCGGAGAGCACGCTCGTGATTCACGGCGAAGTCGACGAGACCGTGCCGATTCAATCCGTGTACGACTGGGCGCGGCCGCAGGAACTGCCGGTGGTCGTGATTCCGGGCGCCGAGCATTTCCTGCACCGCAAGCTGCACATCCTGAAGCGGATCATCGTCGAGGCGTGGCGGTAAAAACGCGCGCCGCGCTTCGTCCCGCGGGCCGGCATGCGCAAACGTGTGCGAATCGCCATCCTGCGACCGCTCCATGCGCGAAGCCGGCCAGGTAGCGCGCGTATAATGGGCGCTCTTTTTTTGGGCGCAGCGCCGCCCATCCGGCAGTTCGCGCGCCGCGGAGTTCCGCTTCGCGCGCAGCGCGGCCGGGCGGGAAGCGCTGCGTTCGCGAACCGATTGCGCCGCCGGAAGTCCAATGGGCGCCGTGCCGTTTTATGGCCAGATGCCCGCCGACCGGCTCCCCCAACTACGCGTGCTCTCGCGCAACGTATTTTTCTGCCTCCATCGACCCTATGCGTTTCTCCTCTTCTGGCCGTACGTCATTCCCGTCCGTCGCCTCGTTCGTTCCCGTCTCGCTGAATCGCGCCCTCACCCTCGGTCTCGTGCTGCCGGCCGCGCTCGCCGCCTCGGGCGCGTTCGCGCAGGTGCCGCCGCCGGCCGTGAATGCGCGCTCGTGGGTGCTCGTCGACGCCACCAGCAACCAGGTGCTCGCGTCCGGCAATGCCGAGGAGCGCGTCGAGCCGGCCTCGCTCACCAAGCTGATGACCGCCTATCTCGTGTTCGAGGCGCTCGACACGAAGAAGATCACGATGGATCAGACCGTCATGCCGAGCGAGGCCGTGCGCCGCGTGAAGACGGACGAATCGCGCATGTTCATCGAGGCGAACAAGCCCGTCACCGTGCACGATCTCGTGTACGGCATGATCGTGCAGTCGGGCAACGACGCGGCGATCGCGCTGGCCGAACTGGTCGGCGGCAGCGAGGCGCAGTTCGTCAACATGATGAACGCCGAAGCGCAGAAGCTCGGCATGACGCACACGCATTTCGCCGACGTGAACGGCATGCCCGACCCGCAGCACTACACCACGGCGGGCGATCTCGCGGTGCTGTCGGCGCGGCTGATCCGCGATTATCCGGACTACTACAACATCTTCTCGGTCAAGGAATTCACGTACAACAAGATCAAGCAGCCGAACCGCAACCGTCTGCTGTGGATCGACCCGACCGTCGACGGCCTGAAGACCGGTCACACGCAGGCGGCGGGCTACTGCCTGATCGCGAGCGCGAAGCGTTCGCTGCCGGGCACGACCGACGCGTCGCGCCGTCTCGTCTCGGTGATGATGGGCGAGACCAAGGAGCACGACCGCGTGCAGGACAGCCTGAAGATGCTGAACTACGGCTACACCGCCTACGACACGACGCGTCTGTACAAGGCGAACCAGGTCGTGGCCACGCCGCGCGTCTACAAGGGGGCGCAGGACAGCGTGCAGGTCGGCGTGAAGGGCGACCAGTACGTCACGCTGCCGAAGGGCGCGGGCGACAAGGCGAAGCCGCAGATCGAGCTGAACGATCCGCTCGTCGCGCCGATCGCGAACGGCCAGCAGGTCGGTACTGCGAAGTTCGTTGCCGACGGCAAGGTGCTCGCGCAGTTCCCGGTGGTCGCGCTGCAGCCGGTGCCGCAGGCCGGTGTGGTCGGCCGCGTGTGGGATTCGCTGATGCTGATGTTCAACAAGAAAAAGTAAGGGCTACGCTGCAATCACCGTTGATGCCGCGGCGCGTTTCGCCGGCTGCGGCATCGGCAAGCCGAGGCCGCTGAGGCCGAGGTGCGGCAAGGAGTAAAGAATGAGTACCGAGAACGACTCGCTGTTCGAGTTTCCCTGCGATTTCCCGATCAAGATCATGGGCAAATCGCATCCAGAGTTTGCCGAGACGATCGTCGCGGTGGTACGCCAGTTCGATAACGACGTCGACGCCTCGCGCGTCGAAACGCGGCCGTCGAGCAGCGGTACCTACACGGGGCTGACCGTCCACGTGCGCGCCACGAGCCGAGCGCATCTCGACGACATCTATCGCGCGCTGACCGGCCATCCGATGGTCAAGGTCGTGCTGTAAGCGGCGCGCGATTCTTCGCCTGCTTTCTTCACACGACCCGGCTTACGGCGTGGCGCGCAATGCGTGCGCCGCCGCTTCCGGCGTCGCTTCCGTCGTCACCTCCGCCGCGAGGCGCGCGCTGGCCGCGGGACCGGCCTCGCAGGCGAGGTCGAAGCGCTGCCTGAAGCGTCCCACCTCGTCGAACACCCAGTCGCGAAACGCCTTGACCCGCGCGGTTTCGAGCATTTGCGGCGGGCAGATGAAATAGTATTGCCACGGGCTCGGCCCATCCACGTCGAAGAGCCGCACGAGCCGGCCCGCCGCGATTTCGTGCATCGCGAGCGAGCGGCGCGTGAGTGCGACCCCCTGGCCGTCGATGGCCGCCTGCAGCAGATTCGACGAATCCTGATACAGCACGCCGCGCTTCGGCTCCGGCCAGTCGGTCAGGCCGGCTGCGTCGAACCACGGACGCCATAGCTCGTCGTCGGAGCGCAGCAGCGGGACTTTGGCGAGATCGGCCGGGGTTTGCGGCAGCTTGCCGCCGTTGAAGTTCGGCGAGCAGGCCGGAAAGAAAATCTCGTCGAGCAGCAGTTCCGCGTGCAGCCCCGGATATTTGCCGAAGCCGAAACGGATCGCGAGGTCGACGTCGTCGCGCGCGAAATCGGTGAGCGCGTTGGTGGACAGCAGTTCGAGGTCCCACTGCGGATGCGCCTCGATAAAGCTGCCGATGCGCGGCGTCACCCAGCGCGCCGCGAACGACGACAGCATCGACACCACGAGGCGCCGTTCGCGGTCGCCGGCACGGATCGCGCGAGTGGCGTCGGCGAGTTCCATCAGTGCGGCGCGCACCTGCGCGGCATAGCGGCGGCCGGTTTCGGTCAGGCGCACGCGCTTGCCGTCGCGCGCGAACAGCGACACGCCGAGCTCGGCTTCGAGCGCGCGGATCTGATGGCTGACCGCGCCGTGGGTGACGAACAGCTCGTCGGCGGCGCGCGAGAAGCTCTCGTGGCGGGCGGCGGCTTCGAACGCCTTGACCGCGTTCAGGGCGGGGAGTTGCCTGAGGTCCATTGCAATATTTCTCACATAGCCGTGAAAATTGATCGTTTTGCGCAAGCCCTTGCTACGTCTACGATTTTAGCCATGAAACGATTTTTGGCGAGGGCATCATGCGAGAAATTTCCTCTAGCATTGCATACGAAGTCCGCACGGGCGAAACCTTGCCGTTGCGGGTGGCGCGCAGCACGAAGCTGACGGTGCGCGGCGGCGCGGTCTGGATCACGCGCAGCGACGACACGCTGGACTACTGGCTGCAGCCCGGCCAGACGCTGCATCTGCGGCGTGGCGAGCGGCTCTGGCTCGGCGCCGAAGGGGCTCAGCACGCGAAGGTCACGTTCTCGGTGCCGACGCGTTGCGACGAGCGCGCGCTGAACTGGCTCGCGCGTGTCGGCGAACGGCTGGTCATGCGCATGCGGGGCGGCTGGCGCACGGTTTGAGGACGGTGCGACGGGCAGGCCGCTCGGCCTTTCCTCGTCGGGCGCGGTTTCCGAGATTTCGGTAAACTGCCACGATCATGTGCGCCACCCCGGTTTCTCCGTCTCCCTTGCCCGCCGCTACGGCGCCTGCGTCGCCCACGCTGCGCTGGCTCGGCCGCGAATCCTACGAAGCCAGTTTCGACGCGATGCGCGCATTCACTGATGCTCGCACCGCCGACACCCCCGACGAAATCTGGCTCGTCGAACATCCGCCCGTCTTCACGCTCGGCCAGGCCGGCGATCCGGCCCACCTGCTCGCCGCCGACAGCGCCATCCCGCTCGTCAAGGTCGACCGGGGCGGGCAGATCACGTACCACGGGCCGGGGCAGGTGGTCGCCTATCTGCTGCTCGACCTGCGCCGGCGCAAGCTGATGGTGCGTGAGATGGTCACGCGGATCGAGCAGTCCGTGATCGACACCCTGGCGGCGTATAATCTCGCCGGAGAACGCAAGGCGGGCGCCCCCGGCATCTACGTGGCGCCCGGACCCGATGCCGGGTCGCATGCCGGTGCCAAGATCGCGGCGCTGGGCCTGAAAATCCGCAACGGCTGCAGCTATCACGGCGTGAGCCTGAACGTGAACATGGACCTGCGGCCGTTTCTCGCGATCAATCCATGCGGCTACGCGGGGCTCGAAACCGTCGACATGGCAACGCTCGGCGTTGCCGCCGGCTGGGACGACGTGGCCCGTACCCTTGCAGCACGCCTCACCGCAAACCTCGACGGCAATCCCGCGGCCGTCGCCCAACCGCAGGCCGGTGCGCTCACCGCCTGACTGGATCGAACGAATGACTGACGTAACCGCGAATCCCGCAGCAGCCACCCCCGTGCCCGAGGGCGCGCTGGCTTCCCCCGCCGCTTACGACGCTACTGCGAAGCAGAAAGCGCAAGCCAAAACCGCGCGTATTCCGATCAAGGTCGTCCCGATCGAAAAGCTCAAGAAGCCGGACTGGATTCGCGTCAAGGCGGCCACGGGCAATTCGCGCTTCTACGAAATCAAGCAGATCCTGCGCGAACACAACCTGCACACGGTGTGCGAAGAGGCGAGCTGCCCGAACATCGGCGAATGCTTCGGCAAGGGCACCGCGACCTTCATGATCATGGGCGACAAGTGCACGCGCCGCTGCCCGTTCTGCGACGTCGGCCACGGCCGTCCCGATCCGCTCGATGTCGACGAACCGGCCAACCTCGCGCGCACCATCGCCGCGCTGAAGCTGAAGTACGTCGTGATTACGAGCGTCGACCGTGACGATCTGCGCGACGGCGGCGCGGCGCACTTCGTTGAATGTATTCGTCAGACGCGCGAGCAGTCGCCGGACACGCGCATCGAAATCCTGACGCCGGACTTCCGCGGCCGGCTCGACCGCGCGCTCGGCATCCTGAACGCCGCGCCGCCCGACGTGATGAACCACAATCTCGAAACGGTGCCGCGTCTGTACAAGGAGGCGCGCCCCGGTTCGGACTACGCGCATTCGCTGAAGCTGCTGAAGGACTTCAAGGCGCTGCATCCGCACGTCGCGACCAAGTCCGGCCTGATGGTCGGCCTCGGCGAAACCGAAGAGGAAATCCTGCAGGTCATGCGCGATCTGCGCGAACACGACGTCGACATGCTGACGATCGGCCAGTATCTGCAGCCGTCGGAGCACCATCTGCCGGTGCGCGCGTACGTGCATCCGGACACCTTCAAAATGTACGAGGAAGAGGCGTACAAGATGGGCTTCACGCATGCGGCTGTGGGCGCGATGGTTCGTTCGAGCTATCACGCCGACGTGCAGGCGCATGGAGCCGGTGTGGTCTGAGATTCGCGGCAGCGGTCGCAATCGTGGAAAAGCCCGCCTTGAGCGGGCTTTTCTTTTTGTGCCGGTCCGCAGCGCTTGGGCCGCTCGTCGTGTGACCCGCGCGACCTACCGCGGTGTTTCTTCATACGCGATACTACGCGTGGGACTTGCGCTTGCGGCCAGCGAAACCACGCGGTGGACACGCGGCAAACACACGCAGCAGGCAAGCGTCGGCCGCGCACTGAACCGCTCTATCTGGAAGGGTAACGAGACGTGGCAAACGGGATCGATCGCGGGACATCCGCACAATGGCCTTATCCGCGGCTGGTCGCGCATCGCTGCGGCGGCACGCTGGCGCCCGAAAACACGCTGGCCGGCTTCGACGCATGCGTGCGCTACGGCTATCGCATGGTCGAATTCGACGCGAAGCTCTCCGCCGACAATCAGCTTTTCCTGCTGCACGACGACACGCTCGATCGCACGACCAGCGGTCACGGTCCGGCTGCCGCGCACGCGTGGCAACAACTCGCCGCGCTCGATGCCGGTGCGTGGCGCGGCGCGCAATTCGCCGGCACGCGTTTGCCGACGCTCGCCGAAGCGGCCGAACGCTGCGCGCGCGACGGCATCGCCGCCAACATCGAGATCAAGCCGTGTCCGGGCCGCGAGGCGATCACCGGCACGCTGGTCGCTCGCGGCGCGCTGAGCTTGTGGCACGGACCGACGCCGCCGCTGCTGTCGTCGTTTTCGTTCGACGCGCTCGCCGCCGCGCGCGATGCCGCTCCCTCGCTGCCGCGCGGCATGCTGTTCGAGGAACTGCCGGCGGACTGGCTGCGCATCGTGCGCGAACTCGACTGCGTGTCGCTGCACGCGAGCCACCGCTATCTGAGCGAGCCGCTCGTCGCCCAGGTCCGCGCGGCCGGACTGCGCGTACTCGCTTACACGGTGAACGACCCGGCGCGCGCGCAACGGCTCGCGCAATGGGGCGTCGACATGATCTGCACGGACCGCATCGATCTGCTCGCGCATGACATGCTGGCCTAGGCGGAAACCCCTGCGGGTTTCCCCGCAATCCCGCCCGCGCCCGATTCCGGATTCCCCGACGGCCTTCGTCCGGATTTCCGGAATCCCGGACGGCGCGCGGCCGGTATCGCCAGAAAACCCATAGAAATCAAGGCTTCCAGCCCTGCATCGATCTGGCATCGACCTTGCAATTCAGAACGCGCGGCCGCAACGGCCCGACAACTAAAGCAAGGAGACAACGATGTCCGATTTCCCTTCCCGGTATTTCTGTATTCGTCGTCTTATCGCGCCCTGATGCCGTACTCGCGCGACGACGATCCGTTCGCGCGCGGCGTGCCGCAGGTCATGAGCTCATCCCCCTCGCAGGAATCATCGTGAAGAAACCTATCCATAAAGTGCTGTACGTCCAGGTGATCGTGGCGATCATCATCGGCATCGTACTGGGGCATTTCTACCCGAACCTCGCCGTCGACATGAAGCCGCTCGGCGACGGCTTCATCAAGCTCATCAAGATGGTGATCGGGCCGATCATCTTCTGCACGGTGGTGACGGGCATCGCCGGCATGGAAGACATGAAGAAGGTCGGGCGCGTCGGCGGGAAGGCGCTGCTGTACTTCGAGATCGTCTCGACCTTCGCGCTCGTGCTCGGCCTCGCGGCCACGCACCTGCTGCGTCCGGGCGCCGGCTTCAACGTCGATCCGGCCTCGCTCGACAGCCGCGCGGTCGCGTCGTACGCGGCTAAGGCGCACGGCCAGTCGAGCGTCGATTTCCTGATGCACATCATTCCGGACACGATCTCGTCGGCGTTCGCGCAGGGTGAAATCCTGCAGATCCTGCTGGTCGCGCTGCTGTTCGGCGCGGTGCTCGCGACGGCCGGCGAGAAGGGCAAGGTCGTGACGAACTTCATCGACAGCCTCTCGCACATCCTGTTCGGCATCGTGCGCATCATCACGAAGCTCGCGCCGATCGGCGCGTTCGGCGCGATGGCCTTCACGATCGGCAAATACGGCATCGGCTCGCTGCTGCCGATGCTCAAGCTGATCGGCACGTTCTATCTGACCTCGATCGTGTTCGTGGTGGTCGTGCTCGGCATCATCGCGCGCCTCGTGGGCTTCAACATCCTGCGCTTCGTCGCGTACATCAAGGAAGAGATGCTGATCGTGCTCGGCACGAGCTCGTCCGAAGCCGCGCTGCCGCAACTGATGCAGAAGCTCGAAAATCTCGGCTGCTCGCGCTCGGTGGTGGGCCTCGTGGTGCCGACCGGCTACTCGTTCAACCTCGACGGCACCAATATCTACATGACGATGGCGGTGCTGTTCATCGCCCAGGCGACCAACACCGATCTCACGTGGACGCAGCAGCTCACGCTGCTCGCGGTGACGATGCTGACCTCGAAGGGCGCGAGCGGCGTGACCGGCGCGGGCTTCATCACGCTCGCGGCGACGCTCGCCGTCGTGCCGACGATCCCGCTCTCGGGCATGGTGCTGATTCTCGGCATCGACCGCTTCATGAGCGAATGCCGCGCGCTGACCAACATCGTCGGCAACGGTGTCGCGACGGTCGTCGTGTCGGCCTGGGAGAAGGAGCTCGACCGCAGCCGGCTCAGCGCGGTGCTGCGCGGCGACGTGGCGGTCAAAGAGCCGGCTGGCGTCTGAGCGGCGCTTAGGGCTTCGGCTGTTTCTGTCGTCATGAGCGCGGACGCCTGCGTATGAAACCGGCGTCCGCGCATTCTTCCGAAGAGCCTGCTCGCGCGTCTTCTTCGGCACATCCGGAGCATGCGGGGCATCCGGCGGGCGAAACCCGCAGCCCGGTGTGCGGCGAAATTCGCGGCGCAACTTGCAGCGCAACTCACAGCAAAGCGCCAGGCGAAACCCGCGGCCAGTCCGGCCGCGAGCCCGTGCCGCCTTATGCCACAATGTCCGATCCCTATCGATCGGACCTTGCCAACGTGACGCGCCGCCTGCTGATCTTCTTCGCGCTGCTGGCCGGGCTCGTGGCGGCATGCGGGCTCACCTACGGTATCGCGTGGCGCAGCGGCGTCGACACGCTGCGGAGCAACGCAGCGGTGCGCGCCGAGCGCACCGCGAGCGCGCTCAAAAGCACGCTCGAACGCTACGAATCGCTGCCTTATCTGCTCGCCGAGCATCCGATCGTGCAGGATGTGCTTGTCGATCCGAGCCCGGCCAACGTCAAGCGCGCCAATCTCTATCTCGAAGACCTGAACCGCCACGCGCGCGCGACGGTCACCTACATCATCTCGCTCGACGGCTATTGCGTCGCCGCCAGCAACTGGCGCGGGCCGGGCAGCTTCGTCGGCGCGGGCTACCAGTTCCGGCCGTATTTCGTCGATGCGGTCAACGGCGGCGTGGGCCGCTTCTTCGGCATCGGCACGATTTCGCAGGCGCCGGGCTATTACATTTCGCAGCCGGTGCGGCGCGACGGCAAGATCGTCGGCGTGGCGGTCGTCAAGCTCGATCTCGAATGGTTCCAGGGCGTCGATGCATCCGAGCCGCTGCTCGTGACCGACGATCATGGCGTGATCTTTCTCTCCTCGGTGCCGGCCTGGAAATACCACACGATCCGTCCGCTGCCGGGACAGGTCGCTGATTCGATCTACCAGGCGCGGCAATACGCACAGCAGCCGATCGCGCCGCTGCCGGTCACGATCGAGCGCACGCTCGAAGGCAATGCGCAGATCGTGCGCATCGGCGGCGGGCGTCTCGCGCCGCGCTATCTCGCGTCGCGGCGCGGCATGGGCGAACCCGACTGGCATCTGATTACGTTGTCGCCCGTCGATCCGGTCGACGCCGACGCGCGCAAGGCGACCATCGTCACGGGCTTCGGCTACATCTCGCTCGTGCTGCTCGCGTTCTACTGGCGCATGCGTCGCGCGCGCGTGCGCGAAGTGATGCGCAGCCGCGCGCTGCTGCAGAAGGCGTATGCGGAGCTGAACCAGCGCGTTGCCGAGCGCACCGCCGATCTGTCCGAGGCGAACGAGCAGTTGCAGAAGGAAGTGGCCGAGCGCACGCGCGCCGAACAGGAATTGCGCGCCGCCCACGACGAGCTGATCCAGGCGAGCAAGCTCGCGGCGCTCGGCCAGATGGCGGCCGGCATCACGCATGAACTGAATCAGCCGCTTGCCGCGCTGCGCAGTTTCTCGGACAACACGCGCGTGCTGCTCGAACGCGGCGATCAGGCGTCGGCGCGCGAGAATCTCGAAGCGATCGCGGCGCTGACCGAGCGAATGGGCAAGATCACGAACCAGTTGAAGCTGTTCGTGGGCCGCGCGCGGCCGCGCAGCGCACGCGCGCCGGTCGTGCGGGCCTTGCGCAACGTCGTCGCACTGCTGCAAAAGCGCTTGCAGGGCGTCGAACTCGGGTTCGTGCTGATCGATGCGGATGCAAGTGCCGATGCCGGCGCCGATGCGCTTGCCGGTTGGCGCGCGCCGCTGAGTCTCGCGGACGATCATCCCGAACTGGTCGCGCATTGCGACGATCTGCGGCTCGAACAGGTGCTCATCAACCTGCTCGGCAACGCGCTCGACGCGACCGCCGGCATGAGCGCGCCGCGCATCGCGGTCGAGGTCGAAGCGAGCGACGCGAATCTGTCGATCGCGGTTGTCGACAACGGCCCCGGCATTGCCGACGACGTGCTGCCGCGCCTCTTCGAGCCGTTCTTCACGACCAAGGAAATGGGCCAGGGGCTCGGCCTCGGCCTCGCGATTTCATCGTCGATCGCACGCGACTGCGGCGGTTCGCTCGTCGCGCGCAACGCGCCGCACGGCGGTGCATCATTCGTGCTGACGCTGCGCCGCGCGCGCGTGCCGACGAACGCCGGGCACGACTCGCCGGGCGCGGGCTCCTGACATCACACGAAGCCTCACACGGAACACGCCATGAACGACGGCCTGCAGGTGCTATATATCGAAGACGATGAACTGGTGCGCCGCGCGAGCGTGCAGAGCCTGCAACTGGCGGGCTTCGACGTGATCGGCCACGCGTCGGTCGAGGCGGCGGCGAAGCTGATCAGCGCGGACTTTTCCGGCGTGATCGTCAGCGATATCCGGCTGCCCGGCGCGAGCGGGCTCGATCTGCTCGCGCAATGCCACGAGCGCGCGCCCGACGTGCCGGTGATTCTCGTCACCGGTCACGGCGATATCTCGATGGCCGTGCAGGCGATGCGCGACGGCGCCTACGACTTCATCGAAAAACCGTTCGCGTCCGAGCGGCTGATCGAGACCGTGCGGCGTGCGCTGGAGCGCCGCAAGCTCGTGCTCGAAAACCTCGCGCTGCGCCGTGAGCTGGCGGAGCAGAACACGGTGGCGCCGCGCATCATCGGCCGCAGTCCCGCGATCGAGCAGGTGCGGCGGCTGATCGCCAACGTTGCGCCGACCGATGCGTCGGTGCTCATCAACGGCGATACCGGCGCGGGCAAGGAACTGATCGCGCGTAGCCTGCACGAGCTGTCGCCGCGGCGTGACAAGCCGTTTATCGCGGTGAATTGCGGCGCGCTGCCCGAGCCGATGTTCGAATCGGAGATGTTCGGCTACGAGCCGGGCGCGTTCACGGGCGCGGCGAAACGGCGGATCGGCAAGCTCGAACATGCGTCGGGCGGCACGCTGTTTCTCGACGAAATCGAGAGCATGCCGCTCGCGTTGCAGGTCAAGCTGCTGCGCGTGCTGCAGGACGGCGTGCTGGAGCGGCTCGGCTCGAATCAGCCGATTCGCGTCAATTGCCGCGTGGTGGCGGCCGCGAAGGGCGACATGGCCGAGCATGTCGCGGACGGTTCGTTCCGGCGCGATCTGCTCTACCGGCTCAACGTGGTGACGATCTCGCTGCCGCCGCTTGGCGAGCGCCGCGAGGACATCGTGCCGCTGTTCGAACACTTCGTGCTCGATGCGGCCGTGCGCTATCAACGGCCGGCGCCGATTCTCACCGATCGCCAGCGCGCGAGCCTGATGCAGCGCGACTGGCCCGGCAACGTGCGCGAGTTGCGCAATGCCGCCGACCGCTTCGTGCTCGGCATCGCCGACGAACCCGCGCTGTCCTTCGCCGACGAGGACGCGGCCGCGCAACCGCTCAAGGAGCGGGTCGAGCAGTTCGAGCGGGCGATGATCGCCGAGGCGCTGGAGCAGGCGGGCGGCGTGGTCGCCGTGGCGGCCGACCGGCTGCAACTCGGCAAGGCGACGCTCTACGAGAAGATCAAGCGGTATGGCCTCGCGGCCAAAGGGGAAGGGGAGCGCTGAGAGGGCTAAAAGCAAAACGCCGGCCGCGTCAGGCGGCCGGCGTTTCGTTCGAGGCGGGGTTGATGCGGTTCCTTGATGCGGCTCTTTTTAACCCGGGCCGGGCCGGGCCTGGCTTGGTGGCCTGCCCGGCTCCGCTGCGGCAGGCGTCAGGTCTTGAGCGCCTTTTCGAGCAACTGGTCGAGTTCCGCGAACTGCGGTTCGCCGACATAGCGCTTCAGAATCTTGCCGTCCTTGTCGATGACGAACGTGGTCGGCGTGAGCTGGACGTTGCCGAACTGCTTGGCGGCCGAGCCGTCGTCCATCGCGACCTTGAACGGCAGCTGACGCGTTGCCGTGTAGTTGGTCACGTACATCGGTGCGTCGTAGTTCATGGCCACCGCGACGAATTCGAGTCCCTGGCCCTTGAAGCGGTTATAGGTCTGGACCATCTGCGGCATTTCCTTCATGCAGGTGTCGCAGTTCGTCGCCCAGAAATTGACCAGATAGACCTTGCCTTTGAGATCGGCGGTCGTGAGCTTCTTGCCCGACAGCAGCGTGAAGGTCGCGTCGGGCACGCGTTGCTGGCCCGCAAACGCGAAGTAACCGGCGACGGCGAGCGCGACGACCACGATTGCCGCAATGATGTAGCGAAGCGGGTTCGTGCGCTGGGCGGCGGTTGATGAATTGGAGCTCATGAACGGAACCTCGTGAGTCGCGCGGGGCGCGCGGAACAATGGGGCAGGGTGGCACGTCGGGCCGGTGCTGAATAGCCCGGCTATTGTAGCTCCATTGGTGCCGTTGCGTCCGCGCGGCACGCCAGCGGGAGCGAAACCCGCCGTGGATCAGCGGATAATAGGGCTTTACGTTCCTGTCAGCCCGATCTTCCGTTTCCATGTCCAGAACTGCCTTTTGTTGCCGCTGGTTGCTTGTGCGTGTGTTGTGTCGTCTTGCCCCGTTGGGCCGCTTTCCGGCTCGCTTTCCAGTCTGGTTGCCGCTTTGTCTGCCTCTGCCGCAGCGCTTGAGGGAGCACAGTATGCTGCTCGGCTCCGACCGCATTCTCCCGCGCCTGCCGTACCCCCGAACCCGAACCGTGCTCGGCACGGCGGCGGCCGCGCTTGCACTCGGCGTCGCGTTGAGCGCCTGCTCGCCGACATTCGACTGGCGCACTGTCATGAACAACGACGACGGCTACACCGTCGACTTTCCGGCCAAACCGGGCAAGGACCAGCGCGCGGTGCAGATCAACGGCGCGCCGGTGCAGATGGCGATGCAGACGGCCGAGGCTGGCAACGCGGTTTTCGCGGTCGGCACGGTGATGCTGCCCGACGATAGCGACGCCACCCAGCGCGCCGCGCTCGATTTCCTGCGCGCGGGTTTGGCCCGCAACGTCGGCGCGGCACCCGATGCGCACGCGGTGCAAATTCCGCTCGCCGCGGGCGGCCATACCCCTGGCCTCGAGATGAAGGTGAGCGGCGAGGCCGGCGCACAGCACGAGACCCGCATTGTCTACGCGCGGCTCGTCGCACACGGCCGGCACGTCTATCAGGCGGCGATCATCGCCGACCAACCGCTGCCGCAGGACCAGGTCGACCAGTTTTTTTCGTCGTTCCAGCTTTATTGAGCACGGGGCGTTCAGGCCGATGCGGCGCAAGCAGAGCGCCGCGCACAGTGAAAGTTCCTTCGCAGCTTTGTGCGCTAATTCCCGGTTTACGTTGAAGTTTTGGCAATAAGCCCCGTTCCTGTGGATAACTCTGTTGAGAAGTCGGCCTGATTTGCCGCAAAAGCCCGTCCGGCGGGGATTTCGTCAGAATTCACTGATGTGGTGGGTTTTATAAAAATCAATTAAATCAAAGGTTTATTGGTTTATGCTTGGGCGGGCTTCGGAATTGTTTCAAAATTTGTCAAAAGCGCGAAGATGTGCATAAGTCAAGTCTTGACAGTAGATTTTTCTCCTCATAGCGAGCCCAAAGCCCTGCGATACTGGATCGCTTCGGCGATTTGCGCGGCGCTCGGCATCGCCGCGCCGGCGAGGTCGGCGATGGTCCGCGCCACTTTCAGCACGCGGTAGTAAGCACGCGCCGACCAGCCGAAGCGCTCGCCCGCTTCGCGCAGGAGCGCTTCGCCGGCCGGGTCCGGGCGGCAGACCTCATCCACTTCCCGGCCATCCAGTTCACGGTTGGTTTTGCTCTGGCGGATCAATTGCCGCTCGCGCGCGGCGCTGACCCGTTGCGCGATAACTGCGCTCGCTTCACCCGTGGTGGCCGCGCGGGCTCCGAGTTCGGCGGGTGTGAGCGCCGGCACTTCGAGCTGGATGTCGATCCGGTCGAGCCGCGGCCCCGAGAGCTTGCGCAGATAACGCGTCGCGATTTCCGGCGTGCAACGGCAACGCCCGCCGGGATCGCCGCGCCAGCCGCACGGGCACGGGTTCATCGCGGCAATCAGTTGGCAGGCGGCCGGGAAATCGGCCTGCAACGCGGCGCGCGAGATCGTGATGCGGCCGGCTTCGAGCGGCTCGCGCAGCGTTTCGAGCACGACGCGATCGAATTCGGGCAACTCGTCGAGGAACAGCACACCCAGATGAGCGAGCGTGATCTCGCCCGGCTGCGGCGGATTGCGTCCGCCGACCAGCGCCGCCGCGCTCGACGAATGATGCGGCGCGCGAAACGGCCGTTGCCGCCATTGCGACGGCGTGAAGCCGATCCGGCTCGCGGACAGCAGCGCGGCGGAAGTCAGCGCTTCGTCGTCGGTCATGGGCGGCAACAGTCCGGGCAGACGCGCGGCGAGCATCGACTTGCCGGCGCCGGGCGGCCCGATCAGCAGGATATTAGTACCCATAGAACCCAGATTAATTGGGTTTAATTAGTACCAATATCACTATAAATGGATAGCCTTTTCATCCGGTGAGTATTGTGCCATATCCTCACGCATCAACCGGATCGCTGGAGCCCTTCTTCTGCTTGCTCGCCCATCGACTGACGTGTGCGGGGCGCTCATGCATGGCAGTCATGAAATCTGGAAACACGTTCTCTGGCCGTACCACCTGAGGCTGGCCGGAGCGATTGGAAATCACAAGCGTACGATTCTCCCGACGAGGTTCCGTACTGCTCGACAACGCTAGCTGTTCATTAACCTGATCTTCCGTATATTGGCCGCCCTTCAGCAACTCCCGTTTAATTTTTTCAATTTCTTTCTGCGATGTAAAGGTACCACCGGGGAATAGCGTAATCCGCTGTACCAACTGACGAAAATGCTCGTTCAGTCTTGCCCGCAAAAGATACAGGTCGTCACCCTCAGCCGAGGCCATCATCGACATCAGTGAATCAAGTCCGTCGATTGCCGCATCGGCTAGCGCGGCCTGATTTTGAGATGGAAGAATTTCGCCTTCGATTTTCAGGATTTTATCCTGACATATCAATATTTCCTGATCGTACTGGGTAATGCGTTCAATGATACCCATTGGCGGCTCGGCCACCGTTTCAATTGAAGAAATCAGGCGATCCCGTCGTTCCTTAATTCCATCGAGACGAACCTTCTCGGCTGCACGTGCTGCGTTCAATGTTCCAAGACGTGCATCGCGCTCTTTTGTTTCCTTGACAAACTGGGAGAAGTTAACTCCCCTTGCGTGATTCAGAACCGTATTTTCCAGATCATCGTAATTCCAGGGTACATGGTGACATCCTGCACCACGCTTCGCCTTTGCACACACGATAAACCGGTTTGGCGAGCCCCTGCGTCGCGATTCGCCCTTGTTCACATAGACCATTGTTCCACCGCAGTACCCGCAGATAATCAGACCGGTGAACAGATTGGAGAAGCCTATACCTCGTTGCCCGCCTGACCGGACGCTACGCTCGGCTAGTGTCTGTTGCAGAAGGCCAAACTCCTCGTCGGAAATCAGGCGAGGGAAATAGTCCGCTATCGGCTCGCCAGTTGGAAGTCGCTTACCGTCGACCATACTATGAGGTTGAAATTCCCCGATCAGAGCACGATTCCGGATGATTTTCAGAATATAAGACTCAAACCACGTCCCGCTTTTTCCTCGACTACCAATGGAAGGTGTTCCGGCTTCGTTGAGACGTTTTACAATGGCATGCCGTCCCATACCAGACATAATCCATTCGACAATTTTCCGGACTACAGCAGCCTTTTCTTCGATGATTTCATACTCGGTGCCATCATTGTTCAGACGAAGCCACGCGGGACATATTTTTGTAAGTTTCCGTTTGGTCAGCTGATTCCGTTTAGCTTGCCACGCCGCCTTTAACCGCTTGCTCTTCATCAGGCTCTCTTCGTGAGCCCGGGACAAAATCGTTAGCGAGACAATCAGATTAAGTGGATTACTGTTTGTACTTTCCTCGCTATACACCCAACCGTCAGCCATCGTCACAACCGTAATATTGTGACGAAGTATTCCAATGAAAACCTGAAATGCGTCCAGTACCTGAGCTCGCGAAATCCGGTCAAGTGATTCCACCAGCAGATACGAACCTGCTTTGACTTTACCTGTTTCGATCGCCCTGATGAATTGGCGCAGTCCCCCGTCCTTGCCGAGATTCGACTGGTCGAATGCTGACACGCCAAGATCGCGGAATGAAAGCGTCTCATCGAGTTCGAGGTTGTGTGCTTCCGCATACGCCTTTGACAAGTCCAGCTGCCGACGAAACGAATCTCCCTTTGCCTGTTCGGGAGTGGAAAACCGGATGTATGAGTAGGCTTTCGGGCGCATGTGTGCCGACGGGTACGCGTAGAGATTGGGTTTATTGTATCCCATCATTGTAATTATGAGTGAACCATGAAATCTGTGCTCTGTGCTGCCCGCGTCAATCGGTAATGACCTTGCTAGTGAATCAGATCGGGCTCGCGGCACCGAAATTCAGGAAAAAGATTTCAACGTCAGCGACATAAACAGATTGACAACAATGAAAAACAGACAACCAAAGTTTGGACGTCGGGGGCTGGCAACGCTTTTCGTCGGCTTTTCGCTGGCATCGGGAATCGTGCATGCGGGAAGCGACGTGCAGGCATATAAGTGCAACGAGATCGCTGGTGGCAGCTATCACCTGATGGCATTCAACGGCGACGGAACGCTGTTCGAGGCTGCGATCCTCACGAACTCGAACGGGGGCTCAACAGTCGCCGTGCCTTATATGGGTGTTGATTTGCACGGAATCCTGACCCACGATTTGCATTGAATTCTGACCCACCCGTTAGACCAGCTTTTCGTGTTATTCAGTGGGTATTTGGGTCTTCTTTCTCTCCTTCTTTGGCTGTGTCGTGCTGTTTCTGAAACGATAGCTATCGTTACCTGTTTCCACAATGTGGCAGTGGTGCGTGAGCCGGTCAAGCAGCGCGGTCGTCATCTTTGCATCGCCGAACACACTGGCCCATTCTGCGAAGCTCAGATTGGTGGTGATGATGACACTGGTTCGTTCGTAGAGCTTGCTGAGCAGATGAAACAGCAGCGCACCGCCGGTCTGGCTGAACGGCAGATAGCCGAGTTC
>NZ_JAAGPQ010000121.1:0-18942 GCF_017104985.1 Paraburkholderia sp. Ac-20342
GGCAGCCTCACGGGCGCGACGGCCGGCTCGAACGGCGCGTCATGGGGCAAGCCGCTCGCAAACGGCCTCTTCGGCGACGGCAAGGGCTTGGGCGCGAGCCATGCCGCATCGACGGGCGCCGCCGCGACCGCGCTGAGCGATCCGGCGACAGCGAAGTCGGCCGCCGATGCCTTGACCGCGGCTGCATCCAGCAGCGCGCAGGCTGACAATCTCGCGACGGCGCGCAACGAGGCCGATGCGTCGAGTGCCGCGCTTGCCGCGCTTGCCGCGACGCAGGCGGCGGCCAATGCCGCGAGTACGACGGCCGCGGTGCAGAGCACGGGCAACGCGAGTGCTGCGGCTGCTGCTGCGAATGCGTTGGCGCCGCAGGTCGGCACGAGCGATTGGGAGGAGGCGCTGAGTCAGAAGGTGGTGTTCTTGTCGAATGCGCATTCGCAGAGTGCCGAACTGACGTTGAATCCGAAGGATCTCGGGCCGTTGCAGGTCGTATTGCAGGTGGCCGATAACCATGCGCATGCGCTTTTTGTTTCGCAGCACCAGTCGGTGCGGGAGGCGGTCGAGGCGGCTTTGCCGAAGTTGCGGGAGGCGATGGAGTCCAATGGCATCGGGCTCGGAAGCGCGAGTGTGAGTGATGGGTTTGCCCGGCAGGGCGGCGGACAGCAGAACGCGGGGTCGAGTGGGCGTTCGGGAGGGAAGTCTTCGGGTGGCAGTGGTGGTGGTGCCATTGCCGGGGGCGGGGCGTCTGATAGTGGTGAGGTTGTTGCCGTGCGGCAGGCTGTGGGGTTGGTGGATACGTTTGTGTAGGTTTTTTCGTTGTTCTGGTGGTGTTGCCCCTGTGTGGGGCTGGGCTTTTTTGTCGTTGTTCCTGGGTTTGTTGGCCTTTCCTTGTGTTCATGTCGGTCTATTGGTGCCGCCCCGCACAGGGGAAATTACGAAAAACGACGCTGTATCGCCAGAAGCCTTGTCAGGAAAGACTTTGCGCGAATCGAACGCATGTAGAAAAGACGTTTTTATTTGCGTTCAGGACAATATGCGGACAAGTTCGGCAGGAATCCGGCAGACGCGTTTAGCGGGCTTCTGACGACTTGGCGATGGTTGAAGGGCAACGTATGCCCCGACCCGCGCGAGCGGCACAGCGGGCCGGGATTCAAGCGGTCGGGGTATCGGCGCGTATGGGTGAAGACGTGGTTTTCGGCGCGCCGGTCGTCAGTCGGTATCTTCGTTGGGACGGTCGGACTGCGTGTCCGCCTGTTCCTTCAACCTTTCGCTGTCCCATACGCCGAGGTCAATGGCATGTTGGAGCATTCCTAGCGTTAACTCCTCCTTCGGGAATCGCTTTACTCCACGACGCCGGTCAAGCCATCGCCCAATACACGACAGACCAACCTCAAGCCCTTCCGGACCGAAGTATCGCCCACCGTCATAGTCCCCTGACGCAACGTCGAATTCCCGAAAAAATGCCTCCATGAATTCATCCGCATCAATTCCCGTGACCCCCAAATCTCGCTCAATCTTTGTGGAGAGAATTAACGTGTGCTTTCGCCACAATCCCGCCTGTTTCTCTACAAATTGAAGCAGATTATCCGAGGGTTCCGACTGTTGCATCATTTAATCTGTCCTCCGGTTTTACGATGGTGTTGTAGCGCAAGGTCGTTTTCGTGCTTATCACCACAACATCACAAATACCAATCATCCACCCAATTTCAGGAATAGTCCGACCAACAAAGGCTCCGACGTTATTCGTCCACGATATTTTTAGACTGAAAATTGTCCCTGTAATAGCGGGCAAGTAAGCTTTCTTTAGGCGGATATCAATCAGTTCCCGACAAATAAGTGATGCCACCGATACACCCGGAGTTGCCCCTCTGAATTTCGCACGTGTGCTCAAAAATGGATACCCCAGTATGAGCGACATCACGGCAACAACGTCTTGTGTTCCAAATTGTTTCGCCGCCTCTTCAGTCAATAGGCACAAATAAAGCTCAATCGGGGTTAAATCCTTTAGCGTCCCATAGCTATAAAGATTAATCTGTCTTGGTGGCGCGTCATTGCTTATCAGACTTTCATAGTCGTTCATAGATGCCCCGGTCAGGTCGCCGTGTTCTGCTTCACGTCGATTAGTGCGGTCACCGTGCCTTGACTGCCGCCAGTTACGCCTTGCACCACATACTCTTTCTTCAATCGGGCAAACGACAGCGCAACATGTTCTAGCGCCAATCTGTCTCCAGCCGCCGGTTCCACGTGCGTGATGATTACATCAGACATGGTGTATTTCAGATATTCAAGCGGCAAACCACCAGCTTTGCGCATGGTCAACACCACTTTTAGAATATGTTTTCCCTGAAAGCAGTAGCTCGCAAGATTGGGGCTTGCCCGGTCAATCGTATGCGTAAAGTTCAAATCCGAAACCGAAGCCTTTGCCGCCCCACCACCTGAACCAGAATGCATACTGGACTTCTGCGTAACGTTTCAGTTCCAGCCAAGAACCTCAATTTCATCAGGGTGTGTCGCATCTTGCGATTCGCCCGCAATACCGTCAATTTTGAGAAAAATATCTGCCATTGCGATTCCAGTTATGGTTTGGGGCTTCCAGCGTACCCCTTATTCCCATTCGGATTTGCAAAACACTGTCAAGAGTTTGCGCCCCCTCAATCTTGGCCCGTGCCATGATGGCGCGGCCACGATATTCCTTCGCGGCAGTCGTGTTCAGGGCGCGCATGAACGCGCGGTCGATTTTGTGTTTCTGGTGGTTTGCCATTGCGTGTTCCCTTTGGACAATGCACGCCGTGAACGGCTATGCACTACGCGACGCATCATGAACAGTAACTCATTGATTTTCAATGGGTTTGTGTGCTCAATGATACGTCAACGCACGCTATGAACAAGCAAAATCGCCCGCACAGGGGCAACGCCAATAGACCGGCATGAAAACAAGGAAAGGCCAACACCGCAGAGAACAAAGACAAAGAAGCCCCGCACAGGGCCAACACCAATACCCCGACAAGAAAACAAAGAAAGGCCAACAAAACCAGAACAACGACAAAAAAGCCCAGCCCTGCACAGGGCCCCTACCCCTTCATCATTAACTTCAACAAAACCTCCACCCGCCTCCCATAAGGCGGCGCAATCCACCCTCGCGCGTTGAACCGCGCCTGCGTCAACACCGGCTTCATCTTCGAGAAAGTCACAAACCCCTCATAACCGTGATACGCCCCCATGCCGCTCGCGCCCACCCCGCCGAACGGCAAACTCTCACACGCGAGATGCATCAGCGTTTCGTTCACCGCCATCCCGCCCGCGATCGTCTCATGCGTCACGCGCTCGATCGTGCCCGTATCGTCGGCATAGAGATAAAGCGCGAGCGGCCGCGGCCGCGCATTGATCCACGCGATCGCGTCGTCGAGCGTGTCGTATGGCACCAGCGGCAGCAGCGGCCCGAAAATCTCCTCCTGCATCAGCGCGCATTCGTCCGGCGCGCCCGTCACCGCGATCAACGGAAAACGCCGGCTCCCGGCATCGGGCACCGCGTCGGTCAGCGCATGCAGTTGCGCGCCGGCAGCCTGCGCTTCGTCGGCGAGACGTTCGAGCCGCTCGAAGTGACTCGCCGATATGATCGACGTGTAATCAGGATTCCGGATGAAGTCGGGGTACATCTTCGCCATGCGCACGCGCGCCCGCTCGATGAACGCCTGCTCCTTGCCGCGCGGCACCAGCACGTAGTCGGGCGCGATGCAGGTCTGACCCGCGTTGAGCGTCTTGCCGGCGACGAGGTTGTCGACCGCGTTGTCGAAGCGCGCCTGCGCGCCGATGATCGCCGGCGACTTGCCGCCGAGTTCGAGCGTGACCGGCGTCAGATGCTCGGCCGCCGCGCGCATCACCTCGTGGCCGACCTTCGTCGAACCGGTGAAGAGCAGATGATCGAACGGCTGCGCGCTGAACGCGGCGGCAAGCGCCGCGTCGCCGTTGACGACCGCGACGTGATTGCGCGCGAAGGTCTGACCGATCAACTGCTCGAATAGCGCCGAGGTGCGCGGCGTGAGTTCGGACATCTTGATGATCGCGCGATTGCCGGCCGTCAGTGCGCTGATCAGCGGCCCGACCGCGAGCAGCACCGGATAATTCCACGGCACGATGATGCCCACCACGCCGAGCGGCTGCGGCACCACCTTCGCGCGCGCGGGCAGCAGCCACTTGTTGGTGCTGCGGCGCTGCGCTTTCATCCAGCGCTTGCCGTGGCGCAGCGCGGCATCGATCTCTTCCTTCACGAGCAGGAATTCGGCGAGCAGCACTTCCTGCTTTGAGCGATTGCCGAAGTCGGCATGCATCGCCTCGGCGAGCGCGTCGCGATGGTCGAGCATGAGCTTGCGCAGCGCACGCAGATGCGCCGCGCGCGCGTCCCACGACGGATACGGCTCGCGCAGATACGCGTGACGCTGATCGCGCAGCAGCGCTTCGAGCGCGGCGACCTCCGGCAGATCGTTTTTCATCCGAGTCCACTCCCTGATCGATGACGGTGCGCGTGGGCCGCGCTGATGAGTTTGCTGGTTCGCTGGCACTGGTCGGCCATGCATCTGTTTGATCGCTACGTGCGACGCCGCGTGCGAGGGGGATGGCGCGCACCGCGTCATGTTTGAATGCCTGGCGCGGCCGGCTTGTGGCCGGTTGGCGGCCGCGTATGCATGCCGCGCGCGTCGTTCATCATAGGGGCGCGACGGTACCGGCGTTTAGAGGAATCGCTCTGTCCCGAAGCCGCCGCAGCCTCCGCAACGCTCCCTACAATGCGCAGAAAACACACGTAGACAACTGTGCACGAGACAGGGTCCGCGCGCCACGCGGTCCATCAGGAGGAGCGCATGCAATATGACTACATCATCGTCGGGGCGGGCTCGGGTGGTTGCTCGCTCGCGAGCCGGCTCGCGGATAGCTGCCCCGATGCGACCATCGCGCTGATCGAAGCCGGTCCGCACACCGGGCGCAATCTGCTCGTGAACATGCCTGTGGGCGTCGCGGCCGTGGTGCCGAACCGGCTCAAGACCAACTACGGCTATCTGACCACGCCGCAGCCGGGGCTCGCCGGGCGGCGCGGTTATCAGCCGCGCGGACGCGGCTTCGGCGGATCGAGTGCGATCAACGCGATGATCTACACGCGCGGCCATCCGCTCGATTACGACGAATGGGCGCAGCTCGGCTGCGCGGGCTGGTCATGGGCCGACGTGCTGCCGTATTTTCGCCGCGCCGAAGGCAACGAGCGCGGCGCCGATGCATGGCACGGCGACACGGGGCCGCTGAGCGTATCCGATCTGCGCTTCCAGAATCCGTTTTCGAAACGCTTCGTGCAGGCCGCGCTCGAAGCGGGCTACAAACCGAATCGCGATTTCAACGGCGCGGACCAGGAAGGTATCGGCTTCTATCAGGTGACGCAGCGCGACGGCCGTCGTTGCAGCGTGGCGCGTGCCTATATCTACGACCGGCCGCGCGCGAATCTGCACATGATCGCCGATGCGACCGTGCTGCGCGTCGTCTTCGACGGCAAGCGCGCGAGCGGCGTCGAAATCGTGCGCGGCGGCCGCACCGAAACGCTCGAAGCGCGCGCCGAGGTCGTGCTTGCCGCGGGCGCGTTCAATTCGCCGCAACTGTTGATGTGCTCGGGCATCGGGCCGGCCGCGCAATTGCGCTCGCTCGGCATCGACGTATTGCACGATGCGCCGGACGTCGGCCGCAACCTCATCGATCATGTCGATTTCACGATCAACAAGCGCACGAAGTCGATCGAGCCAACCGGCTTCTCGGTGCGCGGCATCGCGCGGATGCTGCCGCAATTCGTCACGTTCATGCGGCATGGGCGCGGCATGCTGTCGAGCAATGTGGCCGAGGCCGGCGGCTTTCTGAAGAGCCGGCCGACGCTCGAACGGCCCGATCTGCAACTGCATTTCTGCGCCGCGCTCGTCGACGATCACAATCGCCACATGCATTGGGGCCACGGCTATTCGCTGCACGTGTGCGTGCTGCGTCCGCATAGCCGCGGCACGGTCACGCTCGCGAGCGCCGATGCGCGCGTCGCGCCGCTGATCGATCCGTGCTTCCTCGGCGATACGCGCGATCTCGATCTGCTCGTCGACGGCGTGAAGATGGCGCGGCGCATTCTCGATGCGCCATCGCTCGCGCTGTATGGCGGTCAGGAGCTGTACACGCGGCCGGGGCAATCGGATGCGGAGTTGCGTCAGACTATCGCGAGGCATGCCGACACGATCTATCACCCGGTCGCGACGTGCCGCATGGGCGGCGACGCGCGCTCGGTCGTCGATCCGCAATTGCGCGTGCGGGGCGTGAGCGGATTGCGGATCGTCGATGCATCGGTGATGCCGACGCTGATCGGCGGCAACACCAATGCGCCGACGGTGATGATCGGCGAGCGCGCGGCCGAGTTGATCGCGGCGAGCCGGCGGGAAGGGGAGGGCGCGCTGCGGGCCGTGAGCGGCGTGGGTAGCGTGAGTGGCGTGGCGGCGCGCGCGGCGTGAGGTGATGTGATGTGAGGTGAGGTGATGTGACGTGACGTGACGTGAGGCTGACGAGGTGATGGCGAAAGGTTCGAGAGCACCACGGCAACCGATGCGCAGCGACGCAAACGCCTGGCCAAACTAAGGAGCTAACCAACTAACGCGCCACGCATCCAGGCCTTCCACCGCACGTCATTCGGCAGCAGACGTTGACGCGCCACCCGCCGTCGCAATTCCGTTCAAGCCAATCCCCGGCCCGAGCATGAAGTCATCGTTGACCTGTGCCGGCAGCGTTTCGCGCGCGAGGTCGAGCCACGCGCGCGCCGCATGCGACAGATAGCCGTTGCGGCGCCAGCCGATCGCCATTTCCCACGGAATCTCCGGCTCGACGACCGGCAGGCAGGTGAACTGCGCGGGATCGAGCCGCCGGCAATACGGCGCGGGCAGGAGCGCGATGCCGACCCCGGCGAGCACCAGCGCCGCCATGAAATCCCAGTGCCCGCTGCGCCCGACGATCGCCGGTGCGAAACCGGCCGCGCGGCACGCGTTGAGCACGACGTCGTTGAGCGCGAGGCTCTCGCCATAGAACACGAACGGCTCGTTCGCGAGCTGCGCGAGCGGCACTGCGCGCAGGGCATCCCAACGCGAGCCGGTGCGCGCGACGAGCCAGAGCAACTGACGCGAGATCGGCAGTACGTCGATGTGTTCTGGATCGACCGGTTGCAGCACACCGCCCAATTCGAGCTCGCCATCGATCAGCGCCGCTTCGATCGCGCGCGAACCCTGCTCGAACAGCTTCAGTTCGATCTTCGGATAGCGCTGGCGGAACGCGGCAATCGCCGGCGTGAACAGCGCACCGCCCATCGGCGGGATGCCGATCGTCAGTTCGCCACGCCCGAGCGTGTCGAGATCGTTGAGTTCGGATTGCAACTGCGCATGCGCGGCCAGCACGTCCTGGCCGCGCTGATAGACGATCCGGCCGGCGTCGGTGAGCACCATCTGGCGGCCGTCGCGCAGCAGAAGCGGCGAGCCGATCTCGTCTTCCAGCGACTTGACCATCTTGCTGATGGTCGGCTGCGTGACGAACATCTGCTCGGCGGCCACGGTGAAGCTCTGCTGTCGGACCACTTCGACGAAATAGCGCAGCGCACGCAGCTCCATGATCCTGTCTCCAGATTCCAGATCGGAATGATTCGGGCGATTGTAAGTCATGGCATTGATGGCGCGACGGCGTCTGTCATGCCAGATGCCATGCCGATTTGCTACAATCGCCGTTCGTCTTCGAGGAGCGTTGCGACGGGTACCGCGAATCCCTATTCGCCGGTCGCCCGCCAGGCTCGAAGGCTTCAATCGGAGGGCCGGATGCGCGTTGCGCGATCCCATCCCCCGCATCGAACCGCGCTCACGTCACATTTCTAGTCAATTTCTTAGAAAGGAGGGCGTGATGAACGCCGCAGTCATCGATTCCCAGAACCAGGATTACCTCGTTGCCGACATGTCGCTGGCCGACTGGGGCCGCAAGGAACTCACGATTGCCGAGACCGAAATGCCCGGCCTCATGCAAACGCGTGAAGAATACAAGGCGCAGCAGTCGCTGAAGGGCGCGCGCATCGCAGGTTCGCTGCACATGACGATCCAGACCGGCGTGCTGATCGAGACGCTGACCGCGCTCGGCGCCGACGTGCGCTGGGCTTCGTGCAACATCTTCTCGACCCAGGATCACGCCGCCGCCGCGATCGCCCAGGCCGGCACGCCGGTGTTCGCGTTCAAGGGCGAATCGCTCGACGAATACTGGGAGTTCTCGCACCGCATCTTCGAATGGCCGAACGGCGAGTTCGCCAACATGATCCTCGACGACGGCGGCGACGCAACGCTCCTGCTGATCCTCGGCTCGAAGGCCGAGAAAGACCGCTCGGTGATCGCGAAGCCGACCAACGAGGAAGAAGTCGCACTGTACAAGTCGATCGCGACGCACCTCGATGCCGATCCGGCGTGGTACTCGAAGCGCCTCGCGCACATCAAGGGCGTCACCGAGGAAACCACCACCGGCGTGCACCGTCTGTACCAGATGGAGAAGGAAGGCCGCCTGCCGTTCCCGGCGATCAACGTCAACGACTCGGTCACGAAGTCGAAGTTCGACAACCTGTACGGCTGCCGCGAGTCGCTCGTCGACGGCATCAAGCGCGCGACCGACGTGATGATCGCGGGCAAGATCGCGGTCGTGGCCGGTTACGGCGACGTGGGCAAGGGCTGCGCGCAATCGCTGCGCGGTCTCGGCGCCACCGTGTGGGTGACCGAAATCGATCCGATCTGCGCATTGCAGGCGGCGATGGAAGGCTACCGCGTCGTGACGATGGAATACGCGGCCGACAAGGCCGACATCTTCGTGACAGCCACCGGCAACTACCACGTGCTGAACCACGATCACCTGAAGGCGATGCGCCATAACGCGATCGTCTGCAACATCGGCCACTTCGACTCGGAAATCGACGTTGCGTCGACTCGCCAGTACCAGTGGGAAAACATCAAGCCGCAAGTCGACCACATCATTTTCCCGGACGGCAAGCGCGTGATCCTGCTGGCCGAAGGCCGCCTCGTGAACCTCGGCTGCGCGACGGGCCACCCGTCGTTCGTGATGTCGAACTCGTTCACGAACCAGACGCTCGCGCAGATCGAACTGTTCACGCAGGGCGCGAAGTACGAGAACAAGGTGTACGTGCTGCCGAAGCATCTCGACGAGAAGGTCGCACGTCTGCACCTCGCGCGCATCGGCGCGAACCTGACCGTGCTGTCCGACGAGCAGGCCGGCTACATCGGCGTCGACAAGAACGGTCCGTTCAAGCCGAACCACTACCGCTATTGAGCACGCGCGCGCACTTCGGTGCGCGCTGGCTCATCGGCACGCGGGCGGCTACGCAGGCGCAACGTCGCCAGGGCGCAAGGGCATCACCGGAACGGGGCGGCGCATCATGCGCCGCTTTGTTCACTCGCCCGGCTCGCCTCTAGCCGTCTTTTTTTCGTTCAACGGACATCCGGCCCACATCCGGCCCACAAGGAGTTCTCCATGACCGTGCTGCTCACCTGGCTCATCAACGCGCTCGCGCTGCTGATCATCACCTACCTCGTCCCGTCGATCCATATCCGCAGCTTCGGCACGGCGCTGATCGTCGCGGTCGTGCTCGGCCTCATCAACGCGGTCCTGCGGCCGGTGCTGATCCTGCTGACGCTGCCGGTCACGATTCTCACGCTCGGGCTCTTCATTCTGGTGGTCAACGCGCTGTGCTTCTGGCTGTGCGCGTCGCTGCTGAAGGGCTTCGAGGTGTCGGGCTTCTGGTCGGCGTTCTTCGGCTCGATCCTGTACAGCATCGTGTCGTGGCTGCTGTCCGCGCTTATCTTCGGCAACCGCAGTCTCGGTTGACCCACTGAATCATGAATCCGATCGAACTCTCATTCGAATTCTTTCCGCCGAAAACCCAGGACGGCCTCGACAAGCTGCGTGCGACGCGCGCGCAACTCGTGCCGTTCAAACCCAAGTTCGTGTCCGTGACGTTCGGCGCGGGCGGCTCGACGCAACAGGGCACGCTCGACACCGTCATCGAGATGGCGAAGGAAGGCCTCGAGGCCGCGCCGCATCTGTCGTGCGTCGGCTCGTCGAAGGACAACCTGCGCGCGATCCTCAACGAGTACCGCGCGCACGGCATCCGCCATATCGTCGCGCTGCGCGGCGACCTGCCCTCGGGCATGGGCTCGGTCGGCGAGCTGCGCTATGCGTCGGAACTCGTCAGCTTCATTCGCGCCGAGTTCGGCGACTGGTTCTGGATCGAGGTGGCCGGCTATCCGGAATACCATCCGCAGGCGCGCTCGCCGCGTCACGATCTCGAAAACTTCGCGCGCAAGGTGAAGGCCGGCGCGAACTCCGCGATCACGCAGTACTTCTTCAACGCGGACGCGTACTTCCGTTTCGTCGACGATGCGAGGAAGCTCGGCGTCGACGTGCCGATCGTGCCGGGCATCATGCCGATCACGAACTTCTCGCAGCTGATGCGCTTCTCCGAAATGTGCGGCGCCGAAGTGCCGCGCTGGGTTGCTCGCCGGCTCGAGAGTTTCGGCGACGATCGCGAGTCGATCCGCGCGTTCGGGCTCGACGTGGTGACGAACCTGTGCCAGCGCCTCGTCGATGCGAAGGTGCCGGGTCTGCACTTCTACACGCTGAACGCCGCCGCTGCCACCCGGGCGATCTGCGAGCGGCTCGGCGCCTGAGCGCGGGACTGGCGCCCGCGGGCCGTCCCCGCGGGCCGTCGTCCGCGAGCGTAACCGTCCCGAGCGCACGGCCAACCCATCAGCTTCCGCGCGGCCGCAATGGTCGCGCGGCTTCGCGCCGTCCTTTCCTCGTCGGCCTTGAAGGCGTCTCGCGCCAGCCGGCCAGCCGTCCGAACCGGCGGTCATGCCATCGCGCTTGCCCCAGGAAAAACCCTCGCGCGAGGTGCGATCGAGGCGGGAATTTGTCGCCAACAGCGTGGTAAGTACCTGTTGAAGCTCGATTTTGTGCTGTCTATGATCGAAAAACGCAGCCACCCAGGCTACTGCGGAGGACGATATGACAGTGACAAGAAAGACTGCGGCACAACGATGGTTGACGCTTCACGAGTTCTGCCTTCCCGCTCTCGCCGCATGCGCGCTCGCCACGGCCAGCCTCGCGCCTGCCTCGACCGAGGCGGCCACGCTGCCCGACAAGACGCTCATCTTCTGCTCGGAAGGCAGTCCGGCCGGCTTCGACACCGCGCAATACACGACCAGCGTCGAATTTACCGCCGGCTCGTACACGGTCTATAACCGGCTCGTCGAATTCGCGCGCGGCAGCACCGACATCGAGCCGGGCCTCGCCGAAAAGTGGGACGTCTCGCCGGACAATCTCACCTACACGTTCCATCTGCGCCACGGCGTCAAATTCCAGACCACCTCGTTCTTCAAGCCGACCCGCGAATTCAACGCGGACGATGTCGTCTTTACCTACGAGCGCATGCTCGATCCCGATAATGCGTTCCGCAAGGCGTATCCGGTCAACTTCCCGTATTTCAACGACCTCGGCCTCGCGAAGAACATCGCGAAGATCGAGAAGGTCGACCCGTACACGGTGCGCTTCACGCTGAAGGAAGTCGACGCGCCGTTCCTGCAGCAGATCGCGATGCCGTTCGCGTCGATCCTGTCGGCCGAATATGCCGACCAGCTGCTGAAGGCGGGCAAGGCGTCCGACATCAACCAGTACCCGGTCGGCACGGGGCCGTTCATCTTCCGCAGCTACACGAAGGACGATACGATCCGCTTCGACGGCAATCCCGACTACTGGAAGCCGGACATCGTGAAGGTCGGCAAGCTGATCTTCTCGATCACGGTCGATCCGGCCGTGCGTCTGCAAAAACTCAAGCGCGGCGAATGCCAGGTGATGAGCTATCCGCGTCCGGCCGATATTGCCGCCGTGAAGGCGGACCCGTCGCTCGCGATGCCGAGCGAAGTCGGCTTCAACCTCGGCTATATCGCCTACAACACGACGAAGAAGCCGCTCGACAACGTGCTCGTGCGCCGCGCGCTCGACATGGCGATCAACAAGAAGGCGATCATCGAGTCGGTGTACCAGGGCGCGGGCCAGCTCGCGACCAACCCGATGCCGCCGACGCAATGGGGCTACGACAAGAATCTGAAGGACGCGCCCTACGACGTCGACAAGGCGAAGGCGCTGCTCAAGCAGGCCGGCTATCCCGATGGCTTCGAGCTGTCGCTATGGGCCATGCCGGTGCAGCGCCCGTATAACCCGAACGCGCGGCTGATGGCGGAAATGCTGCAGGCGGACTGGGCGAAGATCGGCGTCAAGGTGAATATTGGCACGTACGAGTGGGGCGAGTACATCCGTCGCGCGCATGCGGGCGAGCATCAGGCGATGCTGATCGGCTGGACCGGCGACTACGGCGACCCCGACAACTGGCTCGGCGTGTTGCTCGGCTGCGATGCAGTGAACGGCAGCAACTTCTCGAAGTGGTGCTACAAGCCCTATGACGATCTCATCAAGCAGGGCCGCAGCACGACCAACATGGCCGAGCGCACCAAGGCTTATACCGGGGCTCAGGAGATCTTCAAGGACCAGGTGCCGTTCACGCCGATTGCCCACTCCACGGTGTATCAGCCGATCAGCAAGAACGTGACGGGCTTTAAGATCGATCCGTTCGGGCCCACGCAATTCATGGGCGTGGGTTTGAAATAAGCACGGGCGGCGCGTTTTTTGCGCCGTTTTTTGCATCATTGGTTCTGCGAGCCGCGCGCGCCGGGCTGCTCACGCGCGCGGCAAAACGTTTGCCTGAACTGTTTCCTATCGTCAACAGAGGGAATTTCCTCTGCTTGGTGGCCGGCCCAAGCTCAAGTAATATCCCGCTACGCTGGCGCAAGCCGGCCACGATCCTGGAGGAAACATGAAGCAAAACAATCTGTTGCGCGTCGCGCGTTGGACAACGCTCGTCGCTGCCACAGCGGCATCTCTCATCGGCGCGACGTGCGCGCAGGCTGCGGGGATTCCGAACAAGACGCTCGTCTACTGCTCAGAAGGCAGTCCCGCGGGCTTCGATCCGGCGCAGTACACCACGGGCGTCGATTTCACGGCCAACACGTTCACCGTCTATAACCGCCTCGTCGAATTCGAGCGCGGCGGCACCAAGGTCGAGCCCGGCCTCGCCGAAAAATGGGACGTCTCGCCGGACGGCAAGACCTACACGTTCCATCTGCGCCACGGCGTGAAATTCCAGACCACCTCGTTCTTCAAGCCGACGCGCGACTTCAATGCCGACGACGTGATCTTCACGTTCGAGCGCATGCTCGATCCGAACCAGCCGTTCCGCAAGGCGTACCCGGTGCAGTTCCCGTACTTCACCGACATGGGCCTCGACAAGCTGATCACGAAGGTCGAGAAGGTCGACCCGTACACGGTCAAGTTCACGCTGAAGGAAGTCAACGCGCCGTTCATCCAGAACCTGGCGATGGAATACGCATCGATTCTCTCGGCCGAGTACACGGATCAGCTGCTGAAGGCCGGCAAGGCTGCCGACATCAACCAGTACCCGGTCGGCACGGGCCCGTTCATTTTCCGCAGCTACACGAAGGACGCGACGATCCGCTTCGACGGCAATCCCGAGTACTGGAAGCCGAACGCGGTGAAGATCTCGAAGCTGATCTTCTCGATCACGCCGGATGCCGGCGTGCGCGTGCAGAAGATCAAGCGCGACGAATGCCAGGTGATGAGCTATCCGCGCCCGGCCGACATCGCGCCGCTGAAGGCCGAGCCGAACCTCGACATGCCTTCGCAGCCGGGCTTCAACCTCGGCTACCTCGCGTTCAACGTGACGCACAAGCCGGTCGACAAGCTCGAAGTGCGTCAGGCGCTCGACATGGCGATCAACAAGAAGGCGATCATCGAGTCGGTGTATCAGGGCGCGGGCCAGCTCGCGACCAACCCGATGCCGCCGACGCAGTGGTCGTTCGTCAAGAACCTGCCGGCCGCCTCGTACGATCCGGCCAAGGCCAAGGATCTGCTCGCGAAGGCCGGCTACCCGAACGGCTTCGACATCACGCTGTGGGCGATGCCCGTGCAGCGCGCCTACAACCCGAACGCGCGCCTGATGGCGGAAATGATCCAGGCCGACTGGGCCAAGATCGGCGTGAAGGCGAAGATCGTCACGTATGAGTGGGGCGAGTACATCAAGCGCGCGCACGCGGGCGAGGACGACACGATGCTGATCGGCTGGACCGGCGACAACGGCGATCCGGACAACTGGCTCGGCACGCTGCTCGGCTGCGAGGCGATCAACGGCAACAACTTCTCGAAGTGGTGCTACAAGCCGTTCGACGATCTGATCCAGAAGGGCCGCACGACGTCGGACGTGGCGACGCGCACGAAGCTGTACGGCGACGCGCAGCACATCTTCGCGCAGCAATTGCCGTTCTCGCCGATCGCGCACTCGACCGTCTATCAGCCGGTCAGCAAGAAGGTGGTCGACATGCGCATCGAACCGCTCGGCTATGCGCGTTTCGACGGCGTGAGTGTCAAGTAATTCGTAACATTGACGCAGTACGCTTTTCGCACGGTTAGAAAACTGGTCGAAATGGTCCGGCGACCGGGGTCACGAGCCCTCGTCGCCGGTTGCGTTTTTTCATCACAAGACCAAGGGGACGAGCCATGTTCCGTTTCGTTTTGCGCCGTATTGGCATGGTGATACCGACGTTCATCGGCATCACGATCCTCGCGTTCGCGCTGATTCACCTGATTCCGGGCGATCCCATCGAAGTGATGATGGGCGAGCGCGGCGTCGATCCCGCGATGCACGCTGCCGCGATGCACCGCCTCGGGCTCGACGAACCCCTGCCGATGCAGTACGTCCACTACATCGGCCGTGCGCTGCACGGCGACCTCGGCACCTCGATCATCACCAACACGAGCGTGATGGGCGAATTCCTCGCGCGCTTTCCCGCCACCGTCGAACTGTCGATCTGCGCGATGCTGTTCGCGTTGATCGTCGGTCTGCCGGCGGGCGTGTTCGCGGCCTTGCGGCGCGGCACGGTGGTCGATCACGGCGTGATGGGCACCGCGCTGACCGGCTACTCGATGCCGATCTTCTGGTGGGGCTTGATCCTCATCATGGTGTTCTCGGTCAAGCTCGGCTGGACGCCGGTGTCGGGCCGCATCGCGGTCGAATACGACATTCCGCACGTGACCGGCTTCATGCTGATCGACGCGCTGATGTCGACCGACGAAGGCGCGTTCACCTCGGCCGTGAGCCACCTGATCCTGCCGGCGATCGTGCTCGGCACGATTCCGCTCGCGGTCGTCGCGCGCATGACGCGCTCGTCGATGCTCGAAGTGCTGCGCGAGGACTACATCCGCACCGCGCGCGCGAAGGGCTTGTCGCCGGCGCGCGTGATCGTCGTGCATGCGTTGCGCAACGCATTGATTCCGGTCGTGACCGTGATCGGCTTGCAGGTCGGCACGCTGCTTGCTGGCGCGGTGCTGACCGAAACGCTGTTTTCCTGGCCGGGCATCGGCAAATGGCTGATCGACGCGATCGGCCGGCGCGATTATCCGGTCGTGCAGGGCGGCATTCTGCTGATCGCCACGCTGGTGATCGTCGTGAACCTCGTCGTCGATCTGTTGTACGGCGTGCTCAATCCGCGCATTCGCCATACGAGGTAAATCACTATGGCTGACATTCAAAACACCGTTCCCCAATCGGTCGCCCCGCCGAGCGGCCGTGCGCTCGCCGCCCGCGAATTCTGGGCCAACTTCTCGCGCAACCGCGGCGCGGTCGGTGCAGGCATCGTCGTGCTCGTGCTGATCTTCGTCGCGATCTTCGCACCGCTGATCGCGCCGCACAGCCCGATCGAGCAGTATCGCGATTCGGTGAAGATTCCGCCCGCCTGGCTCGACGGCGGCAACTGGAAGTTCATTCTCGGCACCGACGAAGCGGGCCGCGACATCCTCTCGCGTCTGATGTACGGCGCGCGGCTGTCGTTCTGGATCGGCTTCGTGTCGGTCGTGCTCGCGCTGATCCCGGGCATCGTGCTCGGCCTTATCGCCGCGTTCTTCGAGAAGTGGGCCGACACGCCGATCATGCGCATCATGGACGTGCTGCTCGCGCTGCCGTCGCTGCTGCTCGCGGTCGCGGTGGTCGCGATCATCGGTCCCGGTCTCGTCAACACGATGCTCGCGATCGCGATCGTCGCGCTGCCGGGTTACGTGCGTCTCACGCGCGCATCGGCGCAGGGCGAGTTGCAGAAGGAATATGTGACCGCCTCGCGCGTGGCCGGTGCCGGCACCTTGCGGCTGATGTTCTCGCAGGTGCTGCCGAACTGCACGGCGCCTTTGATCGTGCAGGCGACGCTCGGCTTTTCCTCGGCGATTCTCGATGCCGCCGCGCTCGGCTTCCTCGGCCTCGGCGTGCAGCCGCCGTCGGCGGAGTGGGGCGCGATGCTCGCGTCGGCACGCGATTACATCGACAGCGCATGGTGGATCGTCACGATGCCGGGCCTCTCCATCCTGATCTCGGTGCTCGCGATCAACCTGCTCGGCGACGGGCTGCGCGACGCGCTCGACCCCAAACTGAAGCGGATGGCCTGAACATGAATAACCTGCTGACCATCCGCAATCTCGCGGTCAACTTCAGCGGCCTGCCCGCGGTCGACCGCATCAATCTCGACGTCGCGCCCGGCGAAGTGCTCGGCGTGGTCGGCGAATCGGGCTCGGGCAAGAGCGTGACGATGATGGCGCTGATGGGCCTGATCGACGCGCCCGGCAAGGTCACCGCCGACGAAGTCACGTTCGACGGCAAGAACCTGCTGAAGGCCTCGGCGAAGGAGCGCCGCAGGATCATCGGCAAGGACATCGCGATGGTGTTCCAGGACGCGCTGACGAGCCTGAACCCGAGCTACACGGTCGGCTATCAGATCAAGGAAGTGCTGAAGCTGCACGAGGGCCTGCGCGGCGGCGCGCTGGACAAGCGCGCGCTCGAACTGCTCGACCAGGTCGGCATTCCCGATGCGAAGAGCCGCATCGGCGCGTTTCCGCATCAGATGTCGGGCGGCATGAACCAGCGCGTGATGATCGCGATGGCGATCGCCTGCAACCCGAAGCTGCTGATCGCCGACGAGCCGACCACCGCGCTCGACGTGACGATTCAAGCGCAGATCATGGAATTGCTGATGCGCCTGCAGAAGGAACGCGGCATGGCGCTCGTGCTGATTTCGCACGATCTGGCCGTGGTCTCCGAAGTCGCGCAGCGCGTCGCGGTCATGTACGCTGGCGAGGTGATCGAGACGAACCGGGTGCCCGATATTTTCGCGGCGCCTCATCATCCGTACACGGAAGCGCTGCTGGCCGCGATTCCCGAGCACAACGTGGGCGCGGTGCGGCTCGCGGCGTTGCCGGGCATGGTGCCGGGCCGCGACGACCGTCCGAAGGGGTGTCTGTTCGCGCCGCGCTGCAAATACGTGGCCGACGACTGCCTGAAGGCGCGGCCCGCGCTCACGCCGCTGCAAGGTCATGCGGACTTCACGCGCGTGCGTTGCATCAAGCCGCTGAACCTCGACAAGGACGCCAACGTTCACACGCAAGGAGGCGCCCGATGAGCGCAGTACCCGAAACCGGCCGCGAGCCGGATCGTGCCGGCGACCACGTGCTCGTCGCCGATCGGCTCGCGCGCTACTACACGGTCAAGCGCAGCATGTTCGCGTCGGGCACGGTGAAGGCGCTGAACGGCGTCTCGTTCGCGCTCGAACGCGGCAAGACGCTCGCGGTGGTCGGCGAGTCCGGCTGCGGCAAGTCGACGCTCGCGCGCCAGCTGACGATGATCGAAACGCCGAGCGCGGGCCGTCTGCTGATCGACGGCGAGGACGTGGCCGGTGCGAATCACGAGAAGATCGCGGCGCTCAGGCGGCGCGTGCAGATGGTGTTCCAGAACCCGTTCGCCTCGCTCAATCCGCGCAAGACCGTCGAGCAGACGCTCGGCGAGCCGCTCGCGATCAACACGGCCTTGACGGCGACCGAGCGCGCCGAACGCATCGCGCAGATGATGCGCACGGTCGGCCTGCGGCCCGAGCATGCGAAGCGTTATCCGCATATGTTCTCGGGCGGTCAGCGTCAGCGTGTGGCGATTGCGCGCGCGATGATCCTCGATCCGCAGATCGTGGTCGCCGATGAACCGGTGTCCGCGCTCGACGTGTCGATCCAGGCGCAGATCCTGAACCTGTTCATGGACCTGCAGGATCAGTTCAAGACGAGTTATGTGTTCATCTCGCACAACCTCTCGGTGGTCGAGCATATCGCCGACGACGTGATGGTGATGTACTTCGGCGGCGTCGCCGAACTCGGCGACAAGCAGCGCATCTTCTCGAAGCCGCGCCATCCGTACACGCGCGCGCTGATGTCGGCGACGCCGTCGATCTTCGAAGCGGACCGCACGATCAAGATCAAGCTGCAGGGCGAAATGCCTTCGCCGCTCAATCCGCCGTCGGGCTGCACGTTCCATCAGCGCTGCCCGTACGTGATCGACCGTTGCCGCAGCGAGGAGCCCAAGCTGCGCGAGGTGGATGGCCGCCAGGTCTCGTGTCACCGCGCCGAGGAGGTGGGGGACGTGGATGCCTGATGTGGCGGCGGCGCGTCGTCTTGCGCGCCGCTTGCGTGGGGGCGGCCGCGCGGCTGCCTTTTCGCGGCGCTCAGGAGCGCGTGCGCCGGGTGGCGTCGCGCTCGTGGGCGCTTTTTTCTGCGCAGTTTTCTCTACGCTTTTCTCCGCATTTTTCTCGTCGGGGCTCGCGCTGTATCTCGGCGCGGCCGTCCCCCATCTCGCCCACGCGGCCGGCGCGGCGGCCAATGCGCCCGGCCAGGCGGGCCGCCCGTCGATCGCGGTGCCGGCCT
>NZ_JAAGPQ010000122.1:0-18876 GCF_017104985.1 Paraburkholderia sp. Ac-20342
CCGCGCGAGAACCGCGAGCCGCGTGAAGCGCGTGAGCCGCGCGAGGGCCGCGAGCGCGACAACCGTGGCGCCGAGCGCGCGGAAGCCATCGAAGGCGCGGCGCGCGGTGAGCGCCAGGAGCGCCGCGAACGGGGTGAGCGCACCGAACGCGGCGAGCGTCGCAAGCCGCAGGCGGAAGCCGTCGCGGCGCTGACGCAAACCGAAGCGCAAGCTGCCGACGAACAGGCAATCAGCCGCGCCGTCGCGGACGAAAACGGTGCGCCGGTCGATCAGGAAGCGGTGGCGCGTGAAGGCGAAGAGCGTCGTCGTCGCCGTCGCGGCCGTCGCGGTGGTCGTCGTGAGCGTGAAGAAGACGTGAACGGCAACCTCGCGGCGGATGTCGCGGAAGCCGAAGGCGAAGGCGAAACCGTCGGTGAAACCGCCGCCACGAGCGACGAAGCGCCGATTCGTGCCGCCCAGCCGGTCAGCGAAACGCAGAACGTGACGCCGGTCGACGTGGTGGTCGCCGCTGTCGCGACGGAAAGCGTCGTCGTGACCGAGTTGCATGCGGCAGCCGAAACGCCGCTGGCTGCGGAAAACGCAGCGAAGACCGAAACGGTCGTGCCGCTCGAACAGGCTCCGGTTGCACCGCAGGCAATCGCGGAAGCACCCGCTGAAGCACCCGTGGCGGAAGCCCAGACTGCACCGGCCGTGAGCGAAACGGCTTCGCCGGTTGAACCGGTCGCGCATACCGAAGCGCCGGCTCAGGCTGAAGCACCGGTAGTTGCAGCGGCTGCCGAAGCACAACCGGCGGCACAGCCCGAAGTGCGAACGGAACCGCAGGTGGAACCGCAAGCGGCCCCCGCTCAGGCCGAAACGGCAACGCCGGCTACCGCTACCGTCGCAGCAGCACCGGCCGTCGAGCCGGCGCCGCAAGCCGAGGTCGCCGAGCCGCAGCCGGTCGTCGCAGCGGAACCGGCTGCCGTCGAACCGGCACCGGCCGTCGTCGAACCAGCAGCCAAGCCCGCGCAGCAGCAGGCACCGGCGCACGGTAGTGCGGCATCGGCCGACGCGCTGAAGCCGATCCTCGAACAGGCTGGCCTGATCTGGGTCAACACCGACGCAGACAAGCTGCGCGCCGCGCAGGAAATGGCAGCGCAGGCGGCCAAGCCGCCGCGCGTGGCACGCGAGCGCAAGCCGCTGCCGCCGGTCGACAGCACGCCGATGCAGCAGGTCGAAACGGTCAAGCAGCCGCAGTAAGCTACTCTTGTCAGCAAAAGCCCGCCCTCACCGGCGGGCTTTTTTCGTTTGGGGACGACCGCAACGTCGCTAGCGAAAAGCACGGCTGCATGCCGCTCCCCGTATACCCCGACAAGCCCCGTGGCACGCCTGTCGCCGCGAGCATTTCCGATAGAATGAATAATTCACTGTCCGTTCAAGCATTCGACGAAGCACCTCATGTCCCGACGCATCATTCCCGTTGCCGATCTCAGCTCGGCGCCGGTTATCGCCGGCCCGGCGCAGACGCCTAGCGGCGCGCTGCACGATACGCTCGCGCGTCCGCTGCGCGATCTGCGCATCTCGGTCACGGATCGCTGCAATTTCCGCTGCGTCTACTGCATGCCGCGCGCGGTGTTCGACAAGGACTACGCGTTCCTGCCGCACAGCGCGCTCCTGAGCTTCGAGGAGATCGAACGGCTCGCGCAACTCTTCGTCGCGCATGGCGTCGAGAAAATCCGTCTGACGGGCGGCGAGCCGCTCCTGCGCAAGAACCTCGAATTCCTGATCGAACGGCTCGCCCGCCTGACCACGCCGGCAGGCCGTCCGCTCGACCTCACGCTGACCACCAACGGCTCGCTGCTCGCGCGCAAGGCGCGCGGCCTCAAGGACGCCGGACTCGGCCGCGTGACCGTCAGCCTCGACGCGCTCGACGACACGCTGTTTCGCCGCATGAACGACGCCGATTTCGCAGTCGCCGACGTGCTCGATGGCATTGCCGCGGCGCAGGCGGTCGGGCTCGCGCCCGTGAAGGTCAACATGGTCGTCAAACGCGGCACCAACGACGGCGAAATCGTGCCGATGGCGCGCCATTTCAAAGACACGGGCACAGTGCTGCGCTTTATCGAATACATGGACGTCGGTACCTCGAACGGCTGGAATATGACCGAGGTGCTGCCGTCCGCCGACGTCGTCACGCGCATCGCCGAACACTTCCCGCTCGCGCCGCTCGAAGCGCATAGCGCCGCCGAAACCGCGCAGCGCTGGGGCTACGTCGACGGCGGCGGCGAGATCGGCGTGATTTCGAGCGTCACGCGGGCGTTTTGCGGCAATTGCACGCGCGCGCGGCTGTCGACCGAAGGCAAGCTGTACCTGTGCCTGTTCGCGTCGGCCGGCCACGATTTGCGCGCGTTGCTGCGCGGCGGCGCGAGCGACGCCGAGATCGCCACCGCCATCGCCGAAATCTGGCAAGGCCGCGGCGACCGCTATTCGCAACTGCGCGGCAGCCACCCGGCCTCGCTCGACGAACCGGCCGCACGGCGCGTCGAAATGTCCTACATCGGCGGCTGAGCGGCCGGCGCATGTCAATCACTCGTGAACAGATCACCGGCCTCGTGCTCGCGGGCGGGCGCGGCACGCGCATGGGCGGGGTCGACAAGGGGCTGCAGATGCTGCATGGCAAACCGCTCGCCGCGCACGTGCTGCGGCGCCTCGCACCGCAAACGGCTGCCCTGCTGATCAGCGCGAACCGCCATCCCGACACCTATGCCGCGCTCGGCGCCACCTATCGCGCGACGGTCGTCGCCGACACGCTCGCCGGCTTTCCCGGCCCGCTCGCCGGCATGCTTGCCGGACTGCGCACCGCCGGCACCGCGTATCTGCTCAGCGTGCCCTGCGATTCGCCGTGGCTGCCCGCCGACCTCGCCGCCCGCCTCGCGCACGCGTTGGACGAAAAGCAGGCCGATATCGTCACCGTCACCACCCTCGACGCTCACGGCGCGGCGTCGCTGCACCCCGTGTTCGCGCTCATGCGCACCACCCTCGCGGACGACCTCGCGGCCTTTCTGGCCGCCGGCGAACGCAAGGTGCGCGCGTGGTACGCGCGCCACACGACGGTCGAAGTCGCCTTTGCCGACGAGCGCCCGTTTTACAATGCCAACTCGTTACAAGAACTCGCCGACCTCGAACGTGATCGAGGCCCCGGCTGACCTCCGCTCCGGCCGCACGGCGATTGCCGCGCCCCTCTCCGGGCGCGCCGCCCAGCCCTTCATGACCACGCCCAACGACTTTTCCCGCTGCGTCGCGCAGTACGATCCTCACGCGCTACCCGTTTCGGCCGCTCAGGCGATTGTCCGGCAGTGGGCGACGCCGGTCGCGGCGGCCGAACGCGTGGCGTTGCGCGATGCGCTCGACCGTGTGCTCGCGACCGACATCGTCTCGCCGATCGACGTCCCCGCGCACGACAATTCGGCCATGGACGGCTACGCATTCAACCGCGCGGCGCTCGCCGGCGGCGCCGGGAACGTCGAGCTGACGGTGGCCGGCAAGGCGCTCGCCGGCCATCCGTTCACAGGCCGCGTCGCAACGAACCAGTGCGTGCGCGTCATGACGGGCGCCTGCCTTCCCGCCGACTGCGACACCGTCGTGCCGCAGGAACTGGTGGAGCGCGACAGCACGGATGCCGCTTCGATCCGCTTCGCCGCCGGCGCGGTCGCGGCCGGCGCGAACCGTCGTCTTGCCGGCGAAGACCTCGCGCGCGGCCACGTCGCGCTGCGCGCCGGGCGCATCGTGCGCGCATCCGACCTCGGCCTGCTGGCGTCGCTCGGCATCGGCGAAGTCAGCGTGCGGCGGCGTCTGCGTGTCGCGTTCTTCTCGACCGGCGACGAACTGCGCTCGCTCGGCGAGCCTCTCGATGCGGGCTCGGTGTACGACAGCAACCGCTACACCCTGTTTGCGATGCTGCGCCGCCTGAACGTGGACGCGCTCGATCTCGGCGTCGTGCGCGACGAACCGGCCGCGCTCGAAGCGGCGCTGCACAGCGCCGCGGCCAATGCCGACGTCGTGCTGACCTCGGGCGGCGTATCGGTCGGCGAAGCCGATTTCACGAAGCAACTGCTGCAGACGTTCGGCGACGTCGCGTTCTGGAGCCTCGCGATGCGCCCCGGCCGGCCACTCGCATTCGGCCGCCTCTGGTCCGGCGCGCAACCGGGGCTCGGCAAACCCGCGCTATTCTTCGGCCTGCCGGGCAATCCGGTCGCCGTGATGGTGACGTTCTATCAGATCGTGCGCGAGGCGCTACTGCTGATGTCCGGCGCGACGCCGCAGCCGCTGCCGGTCATTCACGCGACGAGCCGCGAGGTGCTGCGCAAGCGCCCGGGCCGCACGGAATTCCAGCGCGGCGTGGCCGCACCGGACGCTCACGGCCACTGGCACGTCAGCCCGACCGGCTCGCAAAGCTCGGGCGTGCTGAGCTCGATGAGCGAAGCGAACTGCTTTATCGTGCTCGGCCATGACGAAGGCGACATCGCCGCCGGAGAACACGTTTCGATCATGCTCTTCGACGGCCTTATCTGACGCCGGCCGGCGCGGCGCACACCATCAGCGGCTTCACCCACACGACTATCACGACACACGGGTTTGACTTACATGAAAAAACAGATCTCGTTCATCGCACCTGGACAGACGGCCAAAGCGCTGATCCTCGTGTACCTGACGTTCTCGGTGCCGATCGTGCTGCTCGGCGTCGTGGTCGCGTTCGTGCGCTACGGCTCGGTCGAGCTGAGCACGGTCTTCAGCGCCCTGCTGCTGAACGCGATTCTCGGCTTCGTGCTGCTGTGGATCGCCTGCCACGCGTACAACTGGGTGGCGTCGCGCTTCGGCGGCATCGAAATCCATCTGACCGACGTGCCCGAAGAGGCGTAATGCCGGCGGATGCCAGCTCAATCTTCGCGCCGGCATCCGAAAACTCCGTTATGGCTCGTCGGGCTCCACGCCCGACAGCGCCTCTCCCAGCAACCCGCTCGCCTCGTCGCCGGGCAACGCCTCGACGTCGCGCAGCTTGCGATTCATCACGCGCGTGCGCGTTTCCGCGGCCTCGATCGAACGCGTGACGGTTTCGAGCTGCGCTTTCGTCTTCGCGAGCACGTCGCCGAATTTACCGAATTCCGTTTTCACCGCACCGAGCACCTGCCACACCTCGCTCGAACGCTGTTCGATGGCGAGCGTGCGGAAGCCCATCTGCAGGCTGTTGAGCAGCGCGGTCAGCGTGGTCGGCCCCGCGATGGTCACGCGGTAATCGCGCTGCAGCAGGTCCGAGAGCCCCGGCCGGCGCAGCACTTCCGCGTAGAGACCCTCAGTGGGCAGAAACAGCAGCGCGAAGTCGGTCGTATGCGGCGGCGCCACGTACTTCTCGGCGATCGTGCGCGCCTCGGCGCGAATCCGCGCTTCGAGCGCACGCGACGCTTCTTCCACCGCCACCGGGTCGGCGCGCTCCTGCGCTTCGATCAGCCGCTCGTAGTCTTCACGCGGAAATTTGGCGTCGATCGGCAGCCATACCGGCATATTCGCGCCGCCGAGCTCGGGACGCCCCGGCAGGCGAATCGCGAACTCGACGCGATCCGCGCTCTTCGGCACCGTCGCGACGTTCTTCGCATATTGGTCGGCGGTGAGCAGCTGTTCGAGCAACGCTTCGAGCTGCACCTCGCCCCACGTGCCGCGCGTCTTCACATTGGTCAGCACGCGTTTCAGATCGCCGACGCCGGCCGCCAGCGTTTGCATTTCGCCGAGGCCGCGATGCACCTGTTCGAGCCGGTCGGAGACGAGCTTGAACGATTCGCCGAGACGCTGCTCCAGCGTCGCATGCAGTTTTTCGTCGACGGTGCGGCGCATTTCCTCGAGCCGCGCCGCGTTGTTCGCCTCGATATCCTTCAGGCGCTGCTCGATGGTCGCACGCACTTCGGCAAAGCGCCGCTCGTTCGCCTCGGTGAGCTGCCCGAGTTGCAGGCTCAGCGTGTCGCCGAACTGCTTGAGCGAGCGGCCCTGCTCGTCGCGCGCCTGCTGCGCCTGCACCTGCAGGCTGTGCCGCACGGCGTCGAGCTGCTGCGCGAAGCCGTCGATCTTGCCGCCCTGCACCGTCGCCATGCTGCCGAACTGCGCGGCGAGCGTCTGCTGAAACTGCGCAAAACCGCCGCTTTGCTCGCTACGCGACACGCGCGCCGTCTCGGCGATGTCGTTGCGCAGTTGCCGCTCGAGCCGCTCGGCGGTATGCGCCTGCGCGTCGACGACGGCATCGACGCGTTCGTTCAGCATGTCGAACTGCTCGTGCTGCTCCGTGCGGTCACGCCCGCGCAGCAGCAACGCGAGCGCGATCACGAGAGCGACCGCCAGCACCGCGACGGCCGCCACCAGAATCATCGTCATGAACGCGCCTTGCCGAGCACGTCGGGATTGATCGGATTCGGCGGCTGACCGGCGCGCGGCCCTTCGCCGAGCGCGGCGATGAGGTTGTCGGCGGCGAGATTCGCCATCGCGCGGCGCGTCGCTTCGGTGGCGCTGGCGATGTGCGGCGTCAGCACGACGTTGGGCACGTCGAGCAGCGCCGGGTTCAGGTTCGGCTCGCCTTCGAACACGTCGAGACCGGCCGCCGCGATGCGCTTCTCACGCAACGCCTGCGCCAACGCCGCATCGTCGACGATACCGCCGCGCGCGATGTTGGTGAGCGTCGCGCTCGGCTTCATGAGCGCGAGTTCGGCGGCGCCGATCGTGTGATGGTTTTCCTTCGTGTACGGCAACACGAGCACGACGTGATCGGCACGCCGCAGCAGGTCCTGCTTCGACACGTACTCCGCGTTCAGCTCGGCCTCGATCTGAGGCACGACGCGCGAGCGGTTGTGATAGATCACGCGCATGTTGAAGCCCTTCGCACGCCGCGCGAGCGCCTGGCCGATGCGGCCCATGCCGACCACGCCGAGCGTCGAGCCGTACAGGTCGCTGCCGAGGAAACCGTCGTAGCTCCACTTCTGCCATTGACCCGCGCGCAGCCAGTGCTCCGATTCGGCGATGCGGCGCGCCGCGGCCATCATCAGCGCCCAGCCGAAATCGGCGGTCGACTCGTTGAGCACGTCCGGCGTGTTGGTGCCGAGCACGTTCGCGGCGTTGAACGCGGCCATGTCGAAGTTGTTGTAGCCCACCGCCATGTTCGACACCACGCGCAGACGCGGCGCCGCCGCGAGCACGTCCGCGCCGATCATTTCGCCGGCGGTCAGCGCGCCGTCCTTGTCCGCGAGACGGCGCTTCAGTTCGTCGGCGGGCAGCACGTCACCCTGGTTCGCGTCGACGTCGAAGTATTGTTTGAGCCTGTCGATCACGTCGGGAAAGATCGAACGGGCCACGAGGATTTTCTGCATTGCAAGTCTCCGTAGGGGCGTCGGGCGGAATCGCCTCGGCGTCGAAATCAGTGTCTGAAAAAGAGCCAGCCGGTCAGCGCGAACAGCGGCAGCAGCACCGCACCCGACCAGCCCAGATACGCAAAGAAGCCCGGCATGCGCACGCCGCGGGATTGCGCGATGGCCTTCACCATGAAGTTCGGCGCGTTGCCGATATACGTGTTCGCACCCATGAACACCGCGCCGGCCGAAATCGCCGCTAGCGTGGTCGCGCCGCTCGTCATCAGCGTCTGCGCGTCGCCGCCCGCGAGGTTGAAGAACACGAGGTAGGTCGGCGCGTTGTCGAGGAACGAAGATAGCAGACCGGTCGCCCAGAAATACATGATGTCGCGCGGCTCGCCGGACGGCTCGTTGACGAGATGCACGAGGCCCGCGAACGCACCGGCTTGCCCCGCGCGCAGCATCGCGATGACCGGCACGATCGTCACGAAGATGCCGGCGAACAGCTTGGCCACTTCCTCGATCGGCGCCCAGTTGAAATCGTTGCCCGTGCGAGCCGCACGTGGCGTCAGCGCGAGCGACAGCAGCGTGACGCCGACGAGCGCGACGTCGCGCACGATGTTCTGCAGCGCGACGTGCGTGCCGAATACCTCGAACGTGATTTGCGGACGCCATAGTCCGCTCATCAGCACGAGCGCGATCGCCGCGGCGAGCAGCACGAAATTTATCTTGCCGTCGATGCCGCTCCGCTCTCTTTGCGGCGACGGTTCGGAGCAGCGCGACCGCGCATCCTCACGCCGATGGAAGTAGTACGAGTCGAGCGCGTAAAAGATCGCGAGCAGCACGCCGCTCACGAACAGCATCGGCCGTGCGAGATGCGTGGTGGTCCAGAAAAAGCTCACGCCTTCGAGAAAGCCGAGAAAGAGCGGCGGGTCGCCGAGCGGCGACAGCGAGCCGCCCACGTTCGCCACGAGGAAAATGAAGAACACGACCACATGAACCACGTGACGACGATTGTCGTTCGCGCGCAGCAACGGACGGATCAGCAGCATCGCGGCGCCGGTCGTGCCCATCACGCTCGCGAGCACAGTGCCGAGCGCCAGAATCGCGGTGTTCAGACGCGGCGTGCCGCGCAGATTGCCGCGCACGCGGATGCCGCCCGCGACCGTATAAAGCGCGGTCAACAGGATGATGAACGGGATGTACTCGTCGAACAGCGCATGAGCGAGTGCGCCGAGCGCCTCGTGCGCGCCGAAGCTCAGCGCAAACGGCACGAGAAACGCCAGCGCCCACGCCGCCGCGACCTTGCCGAAATGGCGATGCCAGAACGCCGGAGCGACAAGCGGAAATAGCGCGATGGAGAGCAGCACGCCAGCAAACGGCACGCCCCAAAACGCGGAGAGCGCGGCCCCGTCGAAGGTCGCGGCCAGGGTGGGACTGGACCAGCTCGCCAGCATCAATGCAACAGCGAGCCACTGGCCTGCCCTTACCGGCGGCACTTGCATGCCGCCGTGGCGCCGGTGACGACGGACAGCGCCCTCTACCACGCGCAGCGCATGTGCCGCACCTGCCGCCCGCGCGCTGAAACGCCGCCGCGTGCTTCGCTCAGGCACCCTGCACGACGATCGCATGCACGCGATAAGGGCCGTGCGCGCCGAGCACGATAGTCTGTTCGATGTCGCCCGTGCGCGAAGGACCCGAAACGAAATTGACGGCGCGCGGCAGCTCGCCGCGCTCCTTGCGGATCAGGCCGAACGCCTCTTCATGACCCGCGACAATGCGCGAAGCCGGCACGATCGCGATGTGCGTTTCCGGCAGCAGCGCCGCCGATGCGTAGGTCTGCGGACCCGAGAGCAGCACGAGCGTGCCGGTTTCGGCGGTCGCGCAGAAGCAGCCGGTGAGACCGACGGCGTCGTTGTCTTGAGGTTTGCGGAATTCGACGGCGAGGCCGGCTTCGCTCCATGGCAGATCGCCTAGCGTTTGCCAGGCGACGGCCCGCAGCGGCAAACCGTGTTGCGTCAGATAGCGATGCGCGGCGGCGGGGACATCGGAGAGGGCCTGCACGGTGTCGACCGTGGTCGCCATTTTTTGTGCTTCGTCGACGAAGCGCGCACACAGATCGCCGGACATCTCCGGACGCGGGCCGGCCGGATGGCGTGCGAGGTAATCCGTCACGGCCTCGCGTTCGGCAGCGCTCGGCTCGGGTTCGCGTCCCTGCGCTGCGCGGATGCGCGCCAGGATGTTGCGGCGGGCAATCGATGTGTCCATAAGCGAGGTCCTCGTGTCGACAGCCGTGCGGTATGGCGAGGATTATACCGACCACCCCTCGCGCGAACACCCTGGCCGAACGGCATATTGCCGTGCGTCGCGAGTGCGGCGACACTGGTCACCGAACCTGTATGGACATGAACGTAAGCCGCCCATGAACCTGCACGACCCGTGAGCCGGGAGGTCAGCCGAAACAAAACAAGTCGGAAAGCAGGCTGAAGCGCAAACCGGACGGCATTGCCCGGCATCACGCGTTACTTCGCCGCCTCTTCCTCCGGCTGCGTGATGCCGAACACCTGGCACAGATACGCGAGATAAGCCTTGTCCTCGCACATGTTCTTGCCCGGCGAGTCCGACAGTTTCGCAACCGGCTGACCGTTGCAGCGGACCATCTTGATGACGATCTGCAGCGGGTTATAGCCGAGGTCGTTGGTCAGATTGGTGCCGACGCCGAACGCGAGCTTGCAGCGGCCGCGGAAGCGTTCGTAGAGTTGCAGCACCTTCGGGATGTCGAGCGCGTCGGAGAACACGAGAATCTTCGTGCGCGGGTCGCAGCGATTGGCCTCGTAGTGCTTGAGCAGACGCTCGCCCCAGTCGAACGGATCGCCGGAATCGTGGCGCGCACCGTCGAACAGCTTGCAGAAGTACATGTCGAAGTCGCGCAGGAACGCCTGCATGCCGTACACGTCGGACAGCGCGATACCGAGGTCGCCGCGATATTCCTTCGCCCACATCTCGAAGCCGAAAATCTGCGAATCGCGCAGCCGCGGACCGAGCGCCTGGCAAGCCTGGAGATATTCGTGCGCCATCGTGCCGAGCGGCGTGAGGCTGTGCTTCATCGCGTAGAACACGTTGCTCGTGCCCGCGAACTGCTCGCCGAGACCGTCCTTGAGCGTGAGGATCACTTCCTCGTGCCATTGCCTCGAGAAGCGGCGGCGCGTGCCGTAGTCGGCGATCTTGCAGTCGGCGAATTCGGGGCGCGCGCCGAGCAGTTGAATCTTGTCGAGCAGACGGCCGCGGCCTTCGCGGTAGTCCGGCTCCTGCTGCGTGTTGCGGAAATAGACTTCGTTGACGATCGCGAGCACCGGAATCTCGAAGAGGATCGTATGCAGCCACGGCCCCTTGATGTCGATGTCGATTTCGCCATTGCCCTTCGGCGACGGCGTGATCGAAATGTACTTCTCGTTCAGATGGAACAGCGCGAGGAACTCGATGAAGTCGCCCTTGATGAAGCGCATGCGCCGCAGGTAGTCGAGTTCGTCGTCGGTGAAACGCAGTTCGCAGAGCTTGCGCACCTCGCCGCGAATTTCGTCGATATACGGCACGAGATCGACATTCGGCGTACGGCAGCGGAAGCGGTATTCCACGTTCGCGGCGGGAAAGTGATGCAAGACCACCTGCATCATCGTGAACTTGTACAGATCGGTATCGAGCAGCGAAGTAATCATCATGATGGTACGAACTGGACCGCTGGAAAAACGAAAAGGGCTCACACGACCCTTGCAACGAACGCGCATACGTCGCGCGCCTGACGCATGTTACCCGATGCGCCCGCATTCAGCGCGTCGCAAGCTCTCGCACGGCACGCCGCGGCACCCCATAAACTAATCACAAAAACATATAAGAGGCACGGCCCGATGCTTCATGCGCCTCTTGACGTTACGTTACAATACCGCTTTTGGCGTCCGCGCCTTCCCTGATTCCGTATGCAGGAGCTGCCTGAATGACTCACGTTGTGACCGAAAGCTGCATCAAGTGCCGCTATACCGACTGTGTCGATGTGTGCCCGGTGGACTGCTTTCGCGAAGGTCCCAACTTCCTCGCGATCGACCCCGATGAATGCATCGACTGCGCCGTGTGCGTAGCCGAGTGCCCGGTGAACGCCATCTATGCCGAAGAAGACGTGCCGGGCGACCAGCAGGACTTCATCGCGCTGAACGCCGATCTGGCGAAGGCGTGGCCGAGCATCACGAAGACCAAGGCACCGCTGCCGGAAGCCGACGAATTCAAGGACGTGAAGGAAAAGCTCGCGCTGCTCGCGCGCTAAGCGGCAACCTGTCACCCACCCTGCCAATTCGGATTTGTTATCAAGATGACCGCAGGGTATTGACAGGCACTTAAGCTACTTCTACAATTTCGCTTCTCTGCTGTTGTTGTTCTGTTCCTCGATAGCTCAGTCGGTAGAGCGCCGGACTGTTAATCCGTAGGTCCCTGGTTCGAGCCCAGGTCGAGGAGCCAAGAATTGCAAAAGCCCGTTAACCAAGACGGGTTTTTTTATGTAGATCAAGTTGTACTGCTGTTCCTCGATAGCTCAGTCGGTAGAGCGCCGGACTGTTAATCCGTAGGTCCCTGGTTCGAGCCCAGGTCGAGGAGCCAAAATTTTGAAAGGCCCGCATCCGTGCGGGCCTTTTTGTTTTGGCAGCGACGCTACGCGTCCTTCTCGCAACGATACGATTTCACACGTCGTGTATTGAGGATCGCATGCACGCAACGCGAACGCACCGACGCAAATCATCGGCACGCAGGTTTGCATGGCACCGCCCGCGCGCCGTTATACGATGGCGGCTTCGCGGCGCATTTCTCGCATTTCCTCTCGCGATTCTCGCGCTGCTCCACTCCAGGCACTCAACCGGGCATGTCCATGAACTCCACCTCGTTGCGCACCGCGCTCGCCGCCGTCGGCGTACTGCTGCTGCCTTCGGCGCACAGCGAAGAAGTCGCCAGCGTCAATACGAATTTCCGTATCACCGGTTCGGACCGCGTGGTCGTCGAGGCTTACGACGATCCCGTCGTGCAAGGCGTCACCTGCTATGTGTCGCGGGCACGCACGGGAGGCGTCAAGGGCACGCTCGGTCTCGCCGAAGATCCGACCGAGGCGTCGATCGCCTGCCGCCAGGTCGGGCCGCTGCATTTCACCGGTCCCGTGAAGCAGAAGGACGATGTGTTTTCGGTGAGCATGTCGTTGATCTTCAAGTCGCTGCACGTCGTGCGCGTGGTCGACACGAAGCGCAACGCGCTCGTCTATCTGACCTATAGCGATCGCGTGGTCAGCGGCAGCGCGAAAAACAGCGTCAGTGCCGTACCGATGCCGAACGGCACCACGATTCCCGTCAAATGACAGGCGACAGGCGACAGGCGTGGCAGGGCCACGGTCAACACGTCAGCGCGCGTGCGTCCCGGCAAGGCTTGCCGCGACGTATCGCGCGTGCCGCCGCCCGATATTGCCTCGCCGTCCGACACGCTCCGCGTGATGTCCCTCCCGAGCGGCGCCCGCCGCCGCACATGCCCACGACGCGCTACACTGATCGGCCCAGCCGGACTTTCGTCATGACCACCACCCACCGCTTCCGCGATTCCGCCCGCTACTGGCGCACGCCGCTTCTGCCCGGCGCGGACCTGCTCACGGCCGAATATCGCGATCACGAATTCGCGCCGCATTGGCACGATGCGTACACGATCCCGGTGATCGTCGCAGGCGCGGAATGCTACCGGTATCGCGGCGAGCATTATGTTGCCGAGGCCGGCAGCGTGCCCATCATCAACCCGGGCGAACTGCATACGGGATCGAAGGCAGTCGAGGCCGGCTGGCGGTATCGCGTGATCTATGCGCCGGTCGAGTTCATGCACGATCTCGCCGCGGAAGTCGGCGGCAAACCGCAGGCCTTGCCGTGGTTCGCGCCCGGCGTGATCCGCGATCCCGATCTCGCGATGCGGCTCGCGTGCGCGCATCGCCTGCTCGAAGCGGGCGACGACGAACTCGCCGCCGAGGCCGCGATGCTCGACGCGCTGTCCACGCTGCTGGTCCGCTATGCGCAGACACGGCCGGAGCCGGCGCGCCTCGCCACCGACGACGTGCGCGTCGCGCTCATGCAGGAGCGCCTCGCCGGCGACCTGCTCGAGTCCGTGCCGCTCGCGGAAGTGGCGAAGGCGACGGGGCTGTCGCCGTTTCACGCGGCGCGCCTCTTCACGCGAACGACCGGCTTGCCGCCGCACGCGTGGCGCAATCAGGTGCGCCTGCAGCGCTCGCTCGCGCCGCTGCGCGCGGGCATCCCGGTAACGGACGTCGCCGCCGCGAGCGGCTTCACCGACCAGAGTCATTTCACGCGCCACTTCCGCCGCATGTTCGGCGTGCCGCCCGGCCAGTGGCAGGGAACCGCGCGCGGAGCCTGAGCACGCGGGGCGGGGCGTCCGGGCAGCCCACGCGCTGACCGTAGCGCAAACAGCCGCACCGGCCCGGCGAACAGCGCCGAAGTCGATCCCGTCGTTTCCGGCTAGATGGCTAATAGCCGAATCTTCGAGCAGGGAAAATCAGGCGCGAAGCGGTGGCCTGCCGCGCCTCCATCGGCCTGCTTGGCCCATCCCCTCACCCGCCCGCAACGGGAACAGCACCCCGAACAGACAACCCGAACGACGACCCCGCAGCAAGAACGTACAAGCCCACCGCACCGCTCCCCGCTATGCTTCCGCAATCAAGGAGGCCAGATTGACCGATTCCCCCCAAGGCCAGCCCGTTCGCCCAGGCCATCTCAAAGAATTCAGCGCCGGCGCGCGCGACATCATTCCGATGCTGGTCGGCGCGGCGCCGTTCGGCGTCATTTTCGGCACGCTCGTCGCATCCGGCCCGCTGCATCTGTGGCACGGCCAGTTGATGTCGCTGATCGTATTCGCCGGCTCCGCGCAGTTCATCGCGCTCGGCCTGATCGCCGGACACGCGAGTTTCGCCGTGATCTGGGCAACCACGCTCGTCGTCAATCTGCGTCACGTGCTGTATAGCGCGACGCTTGCACCGCATGTCGCGCATCTGCCCAAACGCTGGCGCTGGGCGCTCGGCGCGCTGCTCACCGACGAAGTCTTCGCGGTCGCGTGGGAGCACTACCGGCATCGCGAACCGGGCACGGTCGGTCCGTATTATTTCTTCGGTGCCGGCGCGGCGATGTATCTGAACTGGCAGTTGTGGACCGTCGTCGGCCTGCTGTTCGGCGCGGCCTTCCCGGGCCTGCAAGCGCTCGGACTCGATTTCGCGATGGTCGCGACGTTCATCGCGATCGTCGTGCCGCAACTGGTCGCACTGCGCTTTATCGCGGCAGCCGCGACGGCGGGCACGCTGGCGTTTTTCTGGCAGGCATGGCCGTACAAGCTCGGCCTGCTCGGCGCGGTCTTCGCCGGCGTTGCAGTCGGCGTGCTGCTGTCGAGTTCGCGCCTGAGCCTGCGCGGCTCGCGCACCGCTGCGGAGGCCACGCGATGAACTACGTCCTTCTGATCGCCGGCATGGCCGCCATCACGTGGGTGATCCGCGCCGCCGTGTTCGTGCTCGGCGACCGGCTCGTATTCCCGCCGCTGCTGCGCACCGCGCTCAGCTTCGTGCCCGTTACCGTGCTGACCGCGATCATCGTGCCGATGGCCGTTTCGCCGCACGGCAACCATGCCGAGCTGAGCTGGCGCAATCCGCAGCTGGTCGGGGCGCTGGCGGCCGTCGTCGCCAGCGCGACGACGCGCCGGCCGCTGCTGACCATCGCGGTCGGGCTGGCCGTGTTCTTCCTCTGGCAGTGCGTCGTGCTGAAGTAAGCGCGTTCCGGGCCCGACCGCGCGGCTGATGCTGGCCGCGCGATGGCTCTGTACCGCGTTCGCGCCGGGCCAGCTCTCACGCCCTCACGCCCTCACGCCCTCACGCCCTCACGCCCTCACGCCCTCACGCCCTCACGCCCTCACGCCCTCAAGTTTCCCTCAACTCCGCCGATAAGCAGTCGAGGTCCGCTCATCGGGATTCGTCCCGCTGATGACGCGGCAACAGGCTGGAACAGCCGCGCCGGCAGCCGGCGTCGCATAGCCCCCGGTCCGCGTGCGGCCGGCGAGCGGCGCGACGCGCACCGCGCGGCACGAAAACGGGATAACACATGGGTCAAATCACCCTCAAGCTCAAGGACGAGACCGTCACGTCGCTGCGCAAAGACTTCGAGGCGTTTCTGCGGGTCTCGCTGAAACTCGATCCGCAGTTCGCGACGCCGTCGTTCGAGGACTTTTTGCGCGCGAAGCTGCTCGACAACATGGTGCCGCTAACCGAACACGCGGTGCAGCGGATGCTCCAGGGCGGCCAATACGCGTGGGCCAAGCGCACGCTCGACAAGGAGTTTCCCGACGTCGTCGCGATTCTGATGCGCCAGGCGGGCGAGTTCGGCTTCGGCTTCGCCGCGCGCTCGGAATGGACGCCCGAGGAACTGGCGAAGCAATGCCGCGACTGGGCGGCCGCGATCGTCAAGGAAGCGGAAGGCGACGCGACGCTCGTCGATCCGCTCGCCGCGCAGATCAGGAGCGCGGCACAGGACATCCAGGCGCTCGAAGAGGTAATGCAAACGCCGGCCTGGCGGCTCGTCGAATCGCTGCGTCAGCGCGTCTACGAGGCGAAGGTCGCGTGCGAGACGAGCACGGGCAGCACCGCGCGCGAAAAACTCGGCGAGCTGCGCGGGCTCCTGCGCCTCGGCCTTGCGCACGGCACGTTCCAGAAGCAGGAAGCGCAGCAGATCATGGAATACCTGCGCCTGCTCAAGCCCGAGATTTTCGTCGAGGAACCGGACGACGTGTTCTCGCGGCTCGCCGCGTGGCTGCGCAACTTCTTCGTGCCGCCGCGCCCGGTGGCACCGCAGCAGCAACAGCAGCGGCAGTCGCGCTAGGCGGCGCGCGGGGTTCGCGCCGCGCGGCGGCAAGACCGGGCAACGGTGGCCATCCGCCGTCGCGGCGCAGCAGCAGCACTGCGAGACACACGCACAATGGCGTCATCGCCGAATTCGTTCATCCCGCTCCGAGACGCCGTGCCTTGCTCCCGGCGCGCCGCACTCAATCCCACATCTTCCTGAGTTTCGCCGCAATCTCGATCTTCGCCTGCGCAGCGGCGGCGAGCCCCGCCGCACTCGGCGCGCGCGCGACCGGCACGCGCGGCCACGCATAGGCGTCGAACAGCGGCAGCATCGGCGTGGCGATGAAGCGCGTGCGCGATGCCCACACGTGGCGGTCGCCGAGATGGGTCTGGTTATGCACGTAAAAGCGCTGCGGCACGACGATGTGCAGGTCCTCCTTCGCGCGCGTCATCGCCACGTAGAGCAGGCGCCGCTCCTCGTCGATATCCTCGTCGCTGCCGGTACCGAGATCGGACGGAATGCAGCCGTCGACGCCGTTCAGCACGAACACGTTGCGCCACTCCTGCCCCTTCGCCGAATGGATCGTCGACAGGATCAGGTAGTCCTCGTCCAGCAGCGGCACGCCGGATTCGTCACTGGTCGCGTCGGGCGGATCGAGCGTCAGCTCGGTCAGAAAGCGCTCGCGCGACGGATACGTGCCGGCGATGCTCTCCATCTGCAAGACATCCGCGTGACGGATCGCGGCATCTTCGTGATTGCGTTCGAGATGCGGTTCGTACCAGCGCCGCACCATTTCGAATTCGGCGGGCCACGGCGTCTGCCGACCGTACACGCTCGACATCAGCTTGACGAACGGATGCCAGTCCTCCTGCGCCCGCGCCGGCGCGCTGAACCCGGCCAGCGCAGCGAGCGCGCCGCCTGTCGGCGCGGCCGGATCACCCTCGCCTATGCTCATGCCGGTGCCAACGCGCGCCGCGATGTCGTCGAGCAGCTTCGCCGCGGTCGCTGGCCCCACGCCCGGCAGCAGTTGCACGACCCGAAACCCAGCCACGCGGTCACGCGGATTCTCGGCCCAGCGCAGCACCGCGAGCACGTCCTTCACATGCACCGAGTCGAGAAATTTGAGCCCGCCGAATTTGACGAACGGAATATTGCGGCGGGTCAGCTCGATCTCGAGCGCGGCGCTGTGATGCGCCGCGCGAAACAGCACCGCCTGCGACTTGAGCTTGACGCCCTGCTCGCGCGCCTCCAGCACCTGTTCGACGACGTAGCGTGCCTGCGCGGCTTCGTCGGCAACCGTGACGAGGCGCGGACGCTGCGCCGATGCCTTGTCGGTCCAGAGATTTTTCGTGTAGCGCTCGCTCGCGAGTTCGATCACCGCGTTCGAGGCGGCGAGAATCGGCGCGGTCGAGCGGTAGTTGCGCTCCAGCGTGACCTGGCGCGCGGGCGGGTCGAACTGCTGCGGAAAATCGAGGATGTTGCGCACGGTCGCGCCGCGAAACGAGTAGATCGATTGCGCGTCGTCGCCGACCACCGTAAGGCCGCGGCCGTCGGGTTTCAGCGCGAGCAGGATCGACGCCTGCAGGCGGTTGGTGTCCTGATATTCGTCGACAAACACGTGATCGAAACGCGCCGACAGATCGGCGGCGATGGCCGGCTCGGCGGCGATGTGCGACCAGTAGAGCAGCAGATCGTCATAATCGAGCACGCTCTGCTTCTGCTTCGCGTCGACGTAGGCGGCAAACAGCCGGCGCAGATCGTCCTCCCATTCGCGGCACCACGGAAACGCGCTCTCGAGCACCTGGCCGAGCGAGGCGCCGGTATTCACGACGCGCGAATAGATCGCGAAACACGTGCCCTTGGCCGGGAAGCGCCGCTCTTTCGCGGACAGCCCCAGTTCATGGCGCACGAGGTTCATCAGGTCGGCGGAATCTTCGCGATCGTTGATCGTGAAGGCGGGCGAGAGGCCGATCAGATCGGCGTATTCGCGCAGGAACCGCGCGCCGACGCTGTGAAACGTGCCCGACCACGTGAGCCCTTGCGCGAGCGCGGCGCCCACGCCGCTCGTGCTGGCCGACGCGGCCGTGATGCGCGTGACGCGGCGCGTCATCTCGAGCGCCGCGCGGCGCGAAAAGGTCAGCAGCAGGATGCGGTGCGGATCGGCGCCCTTCAGCACCAGATTGGCGACGCGATGCGCGAGCGTGTTGGTCTTGCCCGAGCCGGCGCCCGCGATCACGAGCAATGCGCCGGGTGGCGCGTTCGGCGTGTCGGCCCCGTATTCGACGGCTTCGCGCTGCGCGTCGTTGAGCTTCGCGAGCCAGGCGGCGGTATCGAACGGCGGAGCGGATTCGGCGACGGTGGACACTGAGCGGTTCGTGCGTTGGATGGATTCAGGATGGCGACGCATACTGTATATCCATACAACTGCTCGCGACAAGCGCCCTTTTTTGCCGGGTCTGGGTGTGCCGCAACCGGCGCGCGGCTTGCCGGTTGCCGGTTGCCGGTTGCCGGTTGCCGGTTGCCGGTTGCCGGTTGCCGGTTGCCGGTTGCCGGTTGCCGGTTGCCGGTTGCCGGTTGCCGGTTGCCGGTTGCCGGTTGCCGGTTGCCGGTTGCCG
>NZ_JAAGPQ010000011.1:0-133930 GCF_017104985.1 Paraburkholderia sp. Ac-20342
TGTTCATCAAAGTCAGATATGGAGCCGCGAAGCTCCATTCCTCGTCCGACACATCCGTCGGATAGGGTTTGCGTTTTGCCATCCAGCCAGGATATCAGGTCTGGCAAGAAGTGCCTAACACGCTCTAGCCAGCGCCTGCGTGAATCGGTTGCGGTCGTTGTCACGACTGTCTCCTGCGAGGGCTCGCCTGTCGTTTTATCCGGTCGCGCCCGTCGCTTCGGCGCGCCGCCGCGCTATTGCATGGCCGTGCCGGTCTGCCGGCGGCGGTGCAATGCGTAGGCAAGCAATGTAGGGTACTGTCGGCATGAAAACAATCGAACAAAATCAATGCTTGCATAAAGTAACTTTATGATTGTGCTTTTGCTGGATTGTCTCGATGGCCTTGTCCTCACGACCCCTGCCTTCATGATCTTGCCCTTATGACCTTGCTCTCATGACTCCCACGATCAAGCAACTGCGCGCGTTCGCACTCGTGTGCCGGTTCGGCGTGCTCACGCGCGCGGCCGACGAGCTGTTCATCACGCAGCCGGCGGTGAGCGTGCTGATTCGCCAGATGGAAGAAGCGCTCGGCCTGCGCCTGTTCGATCGCACGTCGCGTGCGTTGCGGCCGACGGCGGCCGCGCACGAAATTCTGCCGGCCGTCGAGCGCATGCTGCGCGATCTCGAAACGATCCAGTCGAGCGCCAAAGAACTGACGGGGCGCGAGCGCGGCCAGTTGCGTTTCGCGGCCACGCCGTCGATCGCGGCGGCGATCGTGCCGAAGCTGCTGGCGGAATATCGCGCGCTCTATCCGAACATCGAGGTGTCGGTCGACGACGCCGCGCCCGATCGGCTGACCGCCTCGACGCTGACCGGCGACGTCGAATTCGGCATCGGCACGATCAGCGACCGGCTCGACGGCATCACGCTGCAATGCCTCGCGCGCGACCGGCTGTGCGCGATCTGCCGCAAGGATTCGGCGCTCGCGAAAAAGCGCCGCGTAAGCTGGAAGGATGCGTTGCAGTACCCATGGATCGGCATCCGTTCGACGAGCGGCATCCGCACGCTGATCGACGAAACGCTGTTTGCGCTCGGCACGCGCAAGCCGGTCGAATACGAGGTGTCATATATGACGACCGGGCTTTCGATGGTGCAGGCGGGTCTCGGTATCGCGATCTTTCCGGGCATTCTGCTCAGCGCGTTTCCGCACCGCGATCTCGTCGCGCGCAAGCTCGAAGCGCCCGCCGTCACGCGCGACGTGAACCTGATCCGGCGTGCCGGGCATTCGCTCTCGCCGGCCGCCGAGTCGTTTATCGAGCTTTGGTACAAGCGCATCGGCAAGCCGGCCGAGGTGTAGCCGGGGCCTGTTTTTTTTGCGTGGGGCATGAAATACTGTATGAATATACAGTATGATGGAAAGACCGGCCGCGAGTGCAGGCGGCGCGCGCAGCGCACGAACGGACACGTGAAAACGCGCGCGGAAACCAGCGAAGGAACGAGGCAAGATGCCTGAACAACTGTGGCTGCCCGGACTCGAGGCGCCGCCCACGCCAACCGACGGACTTTTTTTCGCCGTCTTTCCCGACACCCATACGGCGGCCGGCATCGCGAAGTTCGCGCGGCAGCTCTGCGACGAGGCGCGCGCGCGCAGCAAGCCGCTCGCGGCGGGCCGCCTGCATGTCACGCTGCGCCATCTGGGGAATTTCGCGGGCGGCTTGCCGCCGGAATACGTCGACGTGGCGAAGCGGGCGGCTGGCGCGGTCAGCATGGCGCCGTTCGCGGCCGAGTTCGACGCGCTCGAGAGCTTCGCGAAGAAGCCGCGGCCAGGCCCGGCGGTGCTGGTCGGCGAGGATGGCGTACAGGGGCTGCATAGGCTGCACGAGGTGCTCGGCGGGGCCTTGCGGACCGCCGGTTTCGGGCCCAGTTTCGGGTCCGATACACACTTCGAGCCGCACGTGACGCTCGCCTATGGGATACCTTGGGCCGAGCGTCGCCCGGTCGAGCCAGCGGGCTGGAACGTGCGGGAATTTGCGCTGATCCACAGTTTGCTGGGGCGTACGCGGCACATCGTCCTTGCGCGCTGGCCGTTGACGGGAGAGCCTTGATGGAGAGTGAGCGGTTGGTCGGCGGCGGGGCTTCACCCGGGTTTCGCTCCTGGGGGCGGCAAATTCGCGCGATCCAGAAAAGCCACGAAGGCTACGAAGGCCACGGATCGGCGGCGGTTTTATGCCGGCGAGGCAGCCTGAACGCTCGTGCGCTCCCTGATAGAATGCACGGGCCGCAACGTAGTGGATTGCAGATGAAATTGCTTGATGCGCTTGTCGAACAGCGTATTGCCGCCGCCGCCGCGCGCGGAGAGTTCGACGACTTGCCGGGTGCGGGAGCGCCGCTGCCTCTCGACGACGATGCACTGGTGCCGCAAGAGGTGCGCGTCGCCAACCGGATTCTGAAAAACGCGGGCTTCGTGCCGCCCGCTGTCGAACAGTTGCGCGCGTTACGCGACCTGCAAACGGAGCTCAATGCCGTGAGCGATCCGGCAACCCGTTGCCGTCTTCAGGCGCGCATGCTCGCACTTGATATGGCGCTCGAATCGCTGCGCGGCGGTCCGCTCGTTCTGCCGCGCGAATACTGCCGCCGGATCGCCGAACGTCTGTCGGAGCGTGCCGGCAATCCCGATCAAACCGGCGCGGGTTCACGGTGAGCGAGCCCTTCGTTCAAGCCGCTACAGCGGATGCGTCGGGGCCGGCCGAGGGCTGTAGCGGGCCTGGTTGCGCGGGTGCCGAAAGCCGCCGCGCGAACGCGAACGCTGCCGAAGTCGCTGCACCATCTTCGCCGGCTGTCGGTGCCGAATCCGCTCGTGCTGACGTAGCCGGTACTGCCGTGGCACCGGTGGCCGACGGCATCGCGGCCGCTTCCGCTACCGCCGTCGTCCCACCCGAATCTCCCGAAATCCCCGTCGTTTCCGAACGCGACCTGCGTTTTATGGCGCTGGCCCAGGCCGCCGCCGAAGAAGCGCGCGCGGCGGGTGAAGTGCCGGTCGGCGCGGTCATCGTGCGTGGCGAGGAAGTGATCGCGAAGGGCTTCAACCATCCGATCGGCGCGCACGATCCTTCCGCGCATGCGGAAATGGTCGCGTTGCGCGCCGCCGCGCAGGCGCTCGAAAACTATCGCCTGCCGGGCTGCGAACTCTACGTGACGCTCGAACCTTGCCTGATGTGCGCCGGCGCGATCATGCACGCGCGCATCGCGCGGGTCGTGTTCGGCGCGCGCGATCCGAAAACCGGCGCGTGCGGCAGTGTCGTCGATGCGTTCGCGAATCCGCAACTGAACCACCACACGAGCGTGAGCGGCGGTGTGCTCGAAACCGAATGCGGCGAGGCGCTGAGTTCGTTTTTCGCGGAGCGGCGTCGCGCGAGCCGGGCGGCCCGCGCGGCGGCGCGAGGCGAGGTCGTTGGCATGGGCGAAGAGACGGGAAAAGCCACGACAGGAAGCGGGGAACAGGCAGCGGAAAAATCCACGGAAAAGACGGCTGACGCCAGCACGCAGGTTCCGGCCAATAGTGCAGCGACCACCAGCCTCGACACCGCGACCGACACCGACCGCCCCAGTAGCGAATCGCCCCCAACTCCGCCGCTCTAAAACGACAACCCGCAACGGGCCTTGCCATGATCGCTCATCGCACCATCGAACTGATTGCGCCGTCCGGGTATCCGCATGATCCGGAAGGCTTGCATCGCGCGTTGCATCGCTTGCGCGCGCAGGGGCATCGGGTCGAGGGCGAAGCGGCGACGATGCGCCGTTATCAGCGTTTTGCCGGCACCGACGGCGAGCGCGCGGCCGATCTGAACCGGCTCGCCGATCCGTCGCGCGCATTGCCCGACGTCGTGCTCGCCGTGCGCGGCGGCTACGGCGCGGTGCGCATCCTGCATGGCCTAGACTATGAAGGGCTGCGGCGGCGGCTCGTCGATCAGCCGGTCGCGCTGGTCGGCCATAGCGACTTCACCGCGATCCAGCTTGCGCTGCTCGCGCGCGCCGGCGTGAAGACCTTCGGCGGCCCGATGCTGATGAGCGATTTCGGCGCGGAAGAGCTGAGCGAATTCACGATGCGGCATTTCTGGTCGGCGTTGACGAAGCCGTCCATGACCGTGACGGGCAACTCGCCGCAAGCGCAGGCGGTCGACGTGTCGGGCATGCTGTGGGGCGGCAATCTGGCGGTGCTGGCGTCGCTGGTCGGCACGCCGTACATGCCGCCGGTGCAAGGCGGCATCCTGTTTCTCGAGGACGTCAACGAGCAGCCGTTCCGCATCGAGCGGATGATCTATCAACTGCATCTGGCCGGCATTCTCGCGCAGCAGCAGGCACTCGTGCTCGGCGATTTCTCGGGCGGCAAGACCTACGAGTACGACAACGGCTACGACCTGCACGCGATGATCGAGCAGGTGAGGGCGTTGATCGGCATTCCGGTCGTCACGGGGCTGCAGTTCGGCCATATCCGCAACATGCTGACGCTGCCGGTCGGCGCGGACGCGCATCTCGTCGCCAACGCGCACGGTTTCAGGTTGACGTTGTCGGGTTATCCCTGCCTGGCCTGAGGCCGGAGGGCTGAACGGGGCGCATAGAGCAGGACGCAGACGGGCAGGAGCGGGCGGGAGGAAGCAGAGGCGTGAAGACGTTAAAGACGTAAGCGGGCAGCGCTGGCCTGCTTTCTTTTCATCATCAAAACGCAACTAACCGACAGTGCCTGGGGCTCCCCACATTACGGCATCCTGAGCGTCGATCACAACCCCATCGCACCCCCGCCATCCACGGGTAAACGCTAAAACCGCGGCCCCGCACATACATTCCGTGTAACACGCACTATCTGCCCATGTGTATGGGCGCACCCGGACGTTTTCGCTACACTGGGTCAACTCGGCGAGCCGGTATGAATCCCATACCGGCCCGCGCATTGCCCGAGCCTCACATGCATTTTTCGTCCCGTTACCACGCATTCGTCAGCCCATGCCACTCGACCCGAACTACCCACGCGATCTGATCGGCTACGGCCGCCACCCGGTCCACGCGAACTGGCCGGGACGCGCGCGGGTCGCGGTGCAATTCGTGCTCAATTACGAAGAGGGCGGCGAGAACTGCGTGCTACACGGCGACCCCGCATCCGAGCAGTTCCTCTCGGAGATCGTCGGCGCGGCGGCGTATCCGGCGCGTCATATGAGCATGGAGTCGATCTACGAATACGGCTCGCGCGCGGGCGTGTGGCGCATCCTGCGCGAATTCGAAAAGCGCGGCCTGCCGCTCACGGTGTTCGGCGTCGGCATGGCGATCGAACGGCATCCCGAGCTCGCGCGCACATTTGTCGAACTCGGTCATGAGATCGCCTGCCACGGGTATCGCTGGATTCACTATCAGGACATGTCGCCGGAGAAGGAGGCCGAGCACATGCGCCTCGGCATGGCAGCGATCGAGCGTGTCACGGGCACGCGGCCGCTTGGCTGGTACACCGGGCGCGACAGCCCGAACACGCATCGGCTCGTCGCCGAATACGGCGGCTTCCTGTACGACTCGGATTACTACGGCGACGACCTGCCGTTCTGGATGGACGTCGAGGTGACGGGCGGCCGGCAGGTGCTGCAACTGATCGTGCCGTACACGCTCGATACCAACGACATGCGCTTTGCGACGCCGCAAGGCTTCAATACCGCCGATCATTTCTTCACCTATCTGCGCGACGCATTCGACGTGCTCTACGCAGAAGGCGACGAAGCGCCGAAGATGCTGTCGATCGGCATGCACTGTCGGCTGCTCGGGCGGCCGGGGCGGTTTCGCGCGCTGCAGCGCTTTCTCGATCACATCGAACAGCACGAGCGCGTGTGGGTCGCGCGGCGCGTCGACATCGCGCGGCACTGGCACGAACATCATCCTTACCAACCAGACAACCGCGAGGCAGCGGCATGAAGGCGATGCAATACACCCTGGACCAACTCAACAGCCTCTCTACCGACGCGTTCGTCGCGGCGCTGTCGGGCATCTTCGAGCACTCGCCGTGGGTCGCGGAAATCGCGGCGCGCGAGCGGCCGTTTGCGAGCATCGACGCGTTGCATCACCGGATGTCGAAGATCGTCGAGACGGCCGGCGAAGCCAGTCAACTCGCGCTCATCAACGCGCACCCGGAACTGGCCGGCAAGGCCGCCGTGCGCGGCGAGCTGACCGCCGAATCGACGCGCGAGCAGAGCGGCGCCGGGCTTGCACAATGCACGCAGGCGGAGTTCGACAAGCTGCATGCGTTGAATCATGCGTATCGCGAGAAATTCGGCTTCCCGTTTATTCTCGCGGTGCGTGGCTACGACCGTCACGGCATCATCGCGAACTTCGAGTCGCGCGTGAACAACAGCCGCGCCGACGAAATGCGCGCGAGCCTCGATCAGATCTATCGCATCGCACGTTTCCGGCTCGACGACCTGATCGACGCGTGACGTCATCGCGCCCGGCAGGCGGGCGTGGCCGGTCATCCGGCGCAGGCCGCGAACCGTAACGTTTTTTTCCGCACCCATACCAATCGATATCAAGGACGACAAAGATGGCACTTCCGATTCTCGATCCCAACGCACCGGAATTCACGCGCCGTTACGTGAACCTGGCGGACCCGCGTCTGGGCGCGCAGGCGCTCGCGGCCAGCGACGAATTTTTCGCGCCGAAGGACCGCATGCTGAATCCGGAGCCGGCCGTCTTCATTCCGGGCAAGTACGACGACAACGGCAAGTGGATGGACGGCTGGGAAACGCGCCGCAAGCGTACGACCGGCTATGACTGGTGCGTCGTCAAGCTCGCGCGGCCGGGCGTCATCAAGGGGCTCGACCTCGACACGAGCCACTTCACCGGCAACTTCCCGCCGGCGGCGTCCGTGGAAGCGGCGCGCGTCGTGGATGGCGCGCCGAACCAGGCGACGCAATGGACCGAGATCGTGCCGTCGACTACCTTGCAGGGCAATAGCCACCACTACCTCGAGGTCAGCGACGCGAACGCGTACACGCATCTGCGCGTGAACATCTATCCGGACGGCGGCATCGCGCGTCTGCGCGTGTACGGTCAGCCGCAGGTCGACTGGGCCGGCGCGAGCCGCACCGAGCAGTTCGATCTCGCCGCGATGGAAAACGGCGCGTATCTGGTCGGCGCGAACAACCAGCACTTCGGCGCGGCCTCGACGATCCTGATGCCGGGCCGCGGCGTGAACATGGGCGACGGCTGGGAAACGCGCCGTCGCCGCGAGCCGGGCAACGACTGGGCGATCGTCGCGCTCGCGCAGCCGGGCGTGATCCGCAAGATCGAAGTCGACACCGCGCACTTCAAGGGCAACTATCCGGATCGCTGCTCGATCCAGGCCGCGTACGTGAAGGGCGGCACCGACAGCTCGCTCGTCACGCAGGCGATGTTCTGGCCGGTGCTGCTCGGCGAACAGAAGCTGCAGATGGACAAGCAGCATTTCTTCGAAAGCGAGATCGCGGCGCTCGGGCCGGTCACGCACGTGCGCTTCAATATCTATCCGGACGGCGGCGTGTCGCGTCTGCGTCTGTGGGGTACGCTCGAATGAAAGCGCTCGCCATCGAACCGCTGACGAAGGACGCCTTCGCCGCATTCGGCGACGTGATCGAACTCGACGGCGCAAGGCAGATTCCGATCAACCTCGGCACGACGATCCGCTATCACGATCTCGCGAAAGTGGACGTGAGCGACGAGAACGGCCGCACGCTCGTCAATCTGTTTCGTGGTCAGCCGCGCACGCTGCCGTTCGAGGTGAAGATGCTCGAGCGTCATCCGCTCGGCAGCCAGGCGTTCGTGCCGCTCAACGACAAGCCGTATCTGGTCGTCGTCGCGCCTGTGGGCGATCTCGACCCCGCACGGATTCGCGCGTTCGTCACGAGCGGCTGGCAGGGCGTCAACTACGCGAAGGGCGTGTGGCACCATCCGCTGATCGCGTTGGGCGAGGTGAGCGACTTTATCGTTGTCGATCGCGGCGGGGACGGGCTCAATCTCAACGAGCAGGATCTCGACGAGCCGCTGTGGCTGACCGAGGATGCGTTGAGCGCGGTGGCGGTTTGATGGCAAGACGACTGCCGGGGAGCCGGTAGCGTGCCGGTTTGAAGGGGAAGCCCGCGACGTAGGGTATGTCGCGGGCTTTTTTATGGGGGCGGTGGTTGGCGAGACGAAAACGCTGGCTTCAAAGGTTGCATGAAGGTTTGCATTCAGGCTTGCATCAAGGGCCGCGTCAACGTCGACGCCAGCGTGCGCGCTCAGCTTCGCCTGCCAAGCAGCGGCGAATGTCCGATCACCTCTCTTGTCCGTTCGGGCGGCTCGGGCGCCGAAAATCCCGCTGCTTCGATTGCCGGCTTGAGCCCCTTGAATTGCAGGCTTTTCTTCGAGGAGCGCAACGAGGCCATGCCGTCGTCCCACGCATGCAGCATCTGCTTGGCGAGCGCGCGCCACTGCGGTTCGTTGCGGGCCGCTTCGATCAGTTCATGGCCGACGTCGACCGCCGAGTCGCATAACGCCTCGACCATCTGCGCATATTGCCGCGGCGCGATACCCATACGGGTGTTGAAAAAGCGCTCCAGTGTCTTGCCGGCTGCCCAGGTCTTGCGGCCGTCAACGGCCAGGCCTGGCGGATTGGCTGCGAAGCGCGGATACGCCTGCGTTGTCACGACGTCGTAGACAGGCGTGAACGCGACATCGTCAATCGAGGTATAGAACAGCGCGACATTCTTGGTGTGGCAGTCCGCATTGCGCACGACGTAGTTCGTCAGCAGATGCCAGCCAAGCTGCTGAAGTTGCGCGCGCATGGTGTCGCGATCGAGCAGATAGGCGCGCGCGGCGTTGAGCAGCTTTTCGCTGGTCGAATTGTATTTTTCGTGCGGCGGCAAGCCGAGCAGGCCGCACATGTCTTCCACGCCATATGCCGGAAATCCCTGCGCATCGACGTCGAAGCGTTCGACGATCAGCGCGCGGCCATCGTCCGACATCCGCGTGCGCGCAACCGGCGCAACGCCGAGCCTCTCCAGCACGCGCATCGAATAGAACTCGTTGAAACCGAGAAACGGCGTGTTGTCGTCCGAACCCTTGACGATGTGGCGGCTCGTTCGAAGCGTGGGTTTGCCGAGCGGCAACAGCGTGGGCGCAATGGACGGCCGCGCTTCCGGTGCGATGAACTTCGGCACGACGCCCGAGATGGCCGCCCGCGCGTATTCGCGGACGAGCTGCGCAAAATGTTCGGCGGAGTTGTCGCCGTGCAGGATGTCCTCGACGTCGAGCGCCTGGAGTTCGGTGCCCGGCGCGACCCCTTCGGGCGTGACCGTGACCCGGCCAATCCCCATCGAGCCCACGACGGCAAGCAGCGAGAGATCGGTGCCGTCGAGCAGCGGCCCGAACTGCTCGCGGATCAGATTCAGCAGATAGCCCTCGGGCAGGTTCTGCCGGAAAAACGGATGCAGATCGCGCGGCCAGCGCCAGGCTTCTTCGCGCACCGGCATCGTCAGGCTGATGAAGTCGGCCGCGCTCGCGTCGCCGTTGTACTTGAGCACATAGTCGTCGCGTTCGCGAAACAGCGTGGCGACGTTTTTGCCGAGTACCTGGACGTCGAGCTTCATGGCTGCGCGTCCGGGCTGCGCTGTTCCGCGAGGATGTCTTCGAGCGTGCGGCCGTGTCCGTGAGCGACGAACTTGAGGTCGTAGCCGGCGGCTTCGAGCAGGCGCACGAGCACGGACACGCTCATGTCGTTTTTGGCGAGCGTTTCCATACGTGCGACGGTCGTGCGGGCAACACCCGCGCGGCGCGCGAGTTCTTCCTGCGACAGGTTGCTGTTGCGCCGCACGGTTTTGAGCATCTCGGAGACATCGGCGAGGTGGGTCATTTGTAGCCTCAGGGCATCAAATTCGGCGAATTCAGCTTGAATTGTAGCCCAGGAGACACAGAAATACGATTTATTTTTGTGCCTCTTGGGCTACATTTTTCCCGTTTTCGATGCTTTTTGTAGCCTCAGGGCATCAACTCAGGGCGTCAAAGTGCTATATCGATTCTGCCGACCACACACGCCACCATCGCCAAACGACCGCGGGCTTGCCGCTCCCGCGACAAGCCCGCTTCACATTGCAGCCTCGACTTCGGTGCCGGATCGCTCGCCCGGCACCCACCCTTACTTCGCCGCGCCTCCCTCGAACCACGCCGCGATCTTCATCCGTTCCTCATCGGTCATGTGCGTGACGTTGCCGAGCGGCATCGCCTTCAGCGTGACCGCCTGCTGATAGATGCGCTGGGCGTTCTGCGAGATTTCGTCGGGCGTATCCATCATCACGCCGGCCGGCGCGCTGCCCATCATCGTCGGATGGGCGGAGTGGCAGGCCACGCAGCGCTGCTGCAGCACCGGCGCGATGTCGGCGACCTTCAGCGTCGGCGCGTTGGCGGCCTGCGCCTGCGGCACCACCGGGCGCGGCATGGTCCACGCGAGCGCGACGCACATCAGCGCGACGCCGACGAGCGGCAGATACCACAGCACCTGGCCGCGATGGCGCATCACGAAGAACTGGCGGATCAGCGCGCCGGCCAGCATGATGACGACGAGCACGGCCCAGTTGTACGGATGCGTGTAGGTCATCGCGTAGTGGTTCGACAGCATCGCGAACACGACCGGCAGCGTGAAATACGTGTTGTGCACCGAGCGCTGCTTGCCGCGCTTGCCGTAGATCGGGTTCGGCGTGTCGCCCTTGAGCATCGCGTCGACCATCTTGCGCTGGCCCGGAATGATCACGAAGAACACGTTGGCCGACATGATCGTCGCGAGCATCGCGCCCATGATCAGATACGCCGCGCGACCCGCGAAGATATGGCAGGCGAGGTACGCCGCGATCAGCACGTAGGCGCCGACGCAGATGCCGAGCAGCTTGTCGCGCGTGCCGAGAATGCGGCACAGCGAGTCGTAGACGATCCAGCCGGCCGCGAGGAAGCCGATTGCCGAGGCGACCGCGACCACCGGCCCCATGTCGAGCACGTTCTTGTCGATCAGGTAAGTGCTCGGCGAGAACAGATACAGCACGGTAAAGAGACCGAAGCCCGACATCCACGTCGTGTACGACGGCCACTTCGACCAGTGCAGGTCGTCAGGCATTTCGGGCGGTGCGACCGTGTACTTCTGCATGTTGTAGAAGCCGCCGCCATGCACGTGCCACAACTCGCCGAACACGCCGCGGCGGCGCTGGTTCGGATCGGTCGGCGGTTTCAGGCTGTTGTCGAGCGCGACGAAATAGAACGATTCGCCGATCCACGCAATCGCGGCGATGACGTGGAACCAGCGAATCGCGAGGTTCAGCCAGTCGGTGATAAAGCCTTCCATGAAACTCCTCCACTTCTGATTCGTTGTGCGCGCGATGACGTTCGACGTTGCCGGTCATCGCGCCGGCTGCGGGGTAAAAGACGCAGCACGGGTTTTTATGGGTATCGCGGGGCGTGCGCCGTTTCAGGCCGTGCGGCCCATCGCGTTGCGCGCAGGTTCGCCGGTCGTCGCTCGTGTCTCCTCCGCGGGACCGGCGAGCATCCGCGAAATGCGTTCGGGCGCGGCTCTCGCGTACGCGGCCTGGTTGCTCCGTGGCCTGGTGCCCGTGGCCTAGCTGCCCCGATACGTGCTGTAAGCCCACGGCGACACGAGCAGCGGCACGTGATAGTGCGCGCCCGTATCGGCGATGCCGAAGCGCAGCACCACGCGATCGACGAAACGCGGCTCGGGCAGCTGCGTGCCGAGCGACGCGAAGTAGTCGCCGGCGCCGAACACGAGTTCGTATTCGCCCGCGACGAGCGCGTCGCCTTCGAGCAGCGGCTCGTCGCAACGGCCATCGTGATTCGTGAGGGTGGTTTTGAGCACGCGGCGCGTGTCGCCCGCGAGCGCGAAGAGTTCGACCTTGATGCCCGCGCCGGGACGGCCGTTCGCGGTGTCGAGCACGTGGGTAGTGAGCTTGCCCATTCGCAATTGTCCTTGTGTGAATGCGAGGTGTCGGTGGCGGCCCGATCCATTAACGTTAGCGGCGGATCGAGGCTCCACGTCAGTGGCTACATACCCGTCGGCGAACTGAAGCGAGCGCCGTGGAAGTCATTGTAGAAAGGATGCGCCGTCCCGCGCACGAGCGATAGGAAAGATAATAGCTGGCGCATGACGGACAGCCTTCTGAAAGCCCGCGCGCGCCGCTTTCCGGCTTATTGCCGGCCTGTTTCCCGCTTATTTCCCGCGCATGGCGCGGCAGGCGCTCGCCGGATCATCGTAGCGCGGACAAAAAACGGACCACTATATCGGCGGCGTGAATCCGGGTATCGCAACGGCGCGAGTTGCGGCCGTTATTTTGGCCACGCAAGGTTCACGTTATGCGCGGCGCGCGATGAACCGATAGTTCAAGGTTCAACGCCGAGGTTCAAACCCGCGCAACTCCCGAAGACGGCGTGACACGCTGGGTAACCGGGCCAACGGCGTTCGACGGAACGCGGCGGCGCGGTTCGCGTGCCGCCGCATCGCGTTCGAACGACTTTGCACGACAGCACCGAAAGCACAAAGGCGGAGAAAACGAATGACGATGGAACCGGCAGCAGCCACGAATACGCCATCCAGCGAGGCAACATCCCAGACGGCGACGGCGGGCAAACCGAAAAAAACGCTGCTCGTGAAGCACGCGGACGTACTCGTCACGATGGACGGCGAGCGGCGCGAGTTGCGCGACGGCGGCCTGTATATCGAGGACAACCGCATCGTCGCGGTCGGCCCGACAGCGCAATTGCCGCATACGGCCGACGAGGTGCTCGACATGCGCGGCCATCTCGTGATTCCGGGCCTCGTCAACACGCATCACCACATGTACCAGAGCCTCACGCGCGCGATTCCGGCGGCGCAGAACGCCGAACTGTTCGGCTGGCTCACGAATCTCTACAAGGTGTGGGCGAACCTCACGCCCGAAATGATCGAAGTCTCGACGCTAACTGCGATGGCCGAACTGCTGCTGTCCGGCTGCACGACGTCGAGCGACCATCTGTACATCTACCCGAACGGCAGCCGTCTCGACGACAGCATCGCCGCTGCGCGCCGCATCGGCATGCGCTTTCATGCGGCGCGCGGCAGCATGAGCGTGGGCCAGAAAGAGGGCGGCTTGCCGCCCGATTCGGTGGTCGAGCGCGAGGCGGACATCCTGAAGGACACGCAGCGTCTGATCGAGACGTATCACGACGAAGGGCGCTACGCGATGCTGCGCGTCGTGGTCGCGCCGTGCTCGCCGTTTTCGGTGAGCCGCGATCTGATGCGCGAATCGGCGCTGCTCGCGCGCGAGTACGGCGTGTCGATGCACACGCACCTTGCCGAGAACGTCAACGACGTCGAGTACAGCCGCGAGAAGTTCGGCATGACGCCGGCCGAGTATGCGCACGATCTCGGCTGGGTCGGCCGCGACGTCTGGCATGCGCACTGCGTGCAACTCGACGACGCCGGCATCGAGCTGTTCGCGCGCACCGGCACCGGCGTCGCGCATTGTCCTTGTTCGAACATGCGGCTCGCGTCGGGCATCGCGCGCGTGCGGCGCATGCGCTCGGCGGGGGTGCCGGTCGGGCTCGGCGTCGACGGCTCGGCTTCGAACGACGGCGCGCAGATGGTCGCCGAGGTGCGCCAGGCGCTGCTGCTGCAGCGCGTCGGTTTCGGCCCCGATGCGATGAGCGCGCGCGATGCGCTCGAAATCGCCACGCTCGGCGGCGCGCGCGTGCTGAACCGCGACGACATCGGCGCGCTCGCTCCCGGCATGGCGGCGGATTTCATCGCGTTCGATCTGCGTCAGCCGCTGTTTGCGGGCGCGCTGCATGATCCGGTGGCGGCGCTGGTGTTTTGCGCGCCGTCGCAGGTGAGCCATAGCGTGATCGACGGCAAGGTGGTCGTGCGGGATGGACGCTTGACGACGCTCGACCTCGGGCCGGTCATCGAGCGGCATAACGGGCTGGCGCGGGTGCTGTATGAGGCGGCGGTGTAGGGCCCTGCTAACGCGCTGATTAGCGGACTAAACAGCGGGCTGAATAGCAGGCCGACCAGCAGGCTGACCAGCGGGGGCCGACGGGCAGCGAGAAGAGGGTCGGCGAAAGACAGGCAGGGGACGGGCCAAAGACCTCGCCCCCGGGGCAGCCTCAAGGCTTGTCGATCAACGTCTTCGTCGCCTCGGCGACGAGCCCGCGCAGCCAGCGCACTTCGTCGGAGTAATGCACGCGCTCGTGCCACAGCTGGTAGTACTGCATCGGCGGAAAATCGAGCGGCGCGGGCACCACGGTCAGCGGCAGGAACTTCGCGTAGTAGTCGGCAAAGAGTCGCGTGGTCGTGAAGATCAGGTCGGACTTGATCAGCACGTACGGCGCCAGATTGAAGTACGGCAGCGTGACGACCACGTGGCGCTTTAAGCGCTCGCGCGCGAGGTGCACGTCGATCGCGCCGCGCTGGCCGACCGAATACGGCGTCGGCGCGAGATGTGGCGCGTTCAGGTACTGGTCGAGCGTAAGCCCGCCGCGTTTGGCGAACGGATGCGTGTTGCTCATCAGGCAAACGATCTGATCGACGAACAGATTCGACAGATGCAACTGCTCGGGCGGCTCCGGCCAGTTGCCGACCACGATGTCGAGCTTGCCGTCTTCGAGCGCGAGTTCGTAGTCGAACGCGGGACCGAGCGAATGGAATTCGAGCGTCGCGTTCGGCGCGGCCTGGCGAAAGCGTTCGACGACGGTCGGCACGAACAGCACGTTCAGGTAGTCGGGGCAGCCGATCCGGTAGCAGCGGATCGAGGTGGCCGGGTCGAAGTTGTGCTGCTGGAACTTGATGCGCTCGATTTCGCGCAGCGCGTTCTGCACCGGTTCGAGCAGGCGCAGGCCGTATTCGGTCGGCACCATGCCGGACTTGCCGCGCACCAGCAGCGGGTCGCCGGTGATGTCGCGCAGACGGCGCAGCGCGGCGCTGATCGCCGGTTGCGATTGATTGAGTTTGACGGCGGCGCGCGTGACGCTGCGCTCCATCAACAGCGTGTGCAGGACCCGCAGCAGGTACGTGTCGATCGCCTCGCGTTGCTGACTCATGGATTCTCCGAAATATATGTGCTGGCTGATCGAATGGGCGTGTGGGTATAAGCGTTTTAATATGGACGAAACATGCCGTCAAGGGTGGCATACCCGCAGAGGTCGCAGTGGCGCGGGTTTGCGGGAATTTTGGCGGCTCGACTGAGTAGGGCAAATTAGGTATCGTCATCCGATTATGGTGACGGATCGTTCGCGGGCACGCTGGACGAACCCGCGCGGAAACCGGCAGTCACTGACGCACGACGCAATCACATGAGCGACTTTCCCTCTGGCGGCAACGCCGCCGCGCAGCCGGGACCGGGTTCATCGAACACGGGCACCACGGCGCCACGGCTGATGCTCACGGGCATCACCAAGCAATATCCGTCCGTGCGCGCCAACGACGACGTCACGCTCGTCGTCGCGCCGGGCGAAATCCACGCGGTGCTCGGCGAGAACGGCGCGGGCAAGAGCACGCTGATGAAGATCATCTACGGCGCGGTGCGGCCCGACGCCGGCGAGATTCGCTGGGAAGGCGAGACGGTCGAGATCGCGAATCCGGCGGCCGCGCGCAAGCTCGGCGTCGGCATGGTGTTCCAGCACTTCTCGCTGTTCGAGACGCTGACGGTCGGCGAAAACATCGCGCTCGCGCTCGACGAACCATTCGACCTGAAGACCTTGTCGAAGCGCATTCGCGAGGTGTCGGCCGACTATGGCCTCGACATCGATCCGCAGCGTCACGTGCACAGCCTCACGGTCGGCGAGCGGCAGCGCGTCGAAATCGTGCGCTGTCTGCTGCAGAAGCCGCGGCTGCTAATCATGGACGAACCGACTTCGGTGCTGACGCCGCAAGCGGTCCGCAAGCTCTTCGCGACGCTGCGCCGGCTCGCGGCCGAGGGTTGCAGCATTCTCTACATCAGCCACAAGCTCGACGAAATCCAGGCGTTGTGCGACACCGCGACCGTCATGCGCGGCGGCCGCGTGACCGGTCACGTCAAGCCGAAGCACGAGACGCACGCATCGCTCGCGCAACTGATGGTCGGCCATTCGCTGCCCGATTACACGCGGCGCGAGCACCAGCCGGGTGCGGTGCTGCTCGACGTGAAGCGGCTGTCGGTGGCAAGCGACGACCGGTTCGGCACGTCGCTGCATGAGGTGTCGTTCAGCGTGCATGCGGGCGAGATCTTCGGCATTGCGGGCGTGTCGGGCAACGGGCAGGCGGAATTGCTGGCGGCGCTATCGGGTGAAAAGCGCGCCGAAAAACGCAGCATGCCGGCCGATGCGATCACGATCTGCGGCAAGCCCGCCGCGCGTCTCGGCGCGGGCGGCCGGCGCGCGCTCGGCTTCGGCTTCGTGCCGGAAGAGCGTCTCGGCCGCGGCGCGGTGCCGTCGATGAGTCTCGCGGACAACGCCTTGCTCACCGCGCATCGCCAGCAGATGGTGAGCGCGGGCTGGATTCGCGCGGGCGCGATACGCGCGTTCGCGAAGCGCTGCATCGATGCATTCGACGTGCGCTGCGGCGGCCCGGACGCGCTCGCGCAGAGTCTGTCGGGCGGCAATCTGCAGAAGTACATCATGGGCCGCGAGATCCTGCAGGCGCCGAAGGTGCTCGTGGTCGCGCAGCCCACATGGGGTGTCGACGTCGGCGCGGCGGCGTTTATCCGTCAGCAACTGCTCGATCTGTCGGCGCGCGGCGTCGCGATTCTCGTGATCTCCGAAGAACTGGAAGAGCTGTTCGATATCTGCGATCGCCTCGCGGTGCTCGCGGGCGGCCGGCTCTCGCCGGTGCGTGCGACCGGCGCGACCCATGCCGAGGAAATCGGCCGCTGGATGGCGGGGTTGTTCGGCGACCGCGAGGGCGCGGCGGACCAGCCGGCGCATGCGTGACTCACCGAACCGAACCCGAACCATTACACGCTATTCATGACGCTTCCTTATCGACTCGAAGCCCGCACGGCGCCCTCGCGCGCGATGCAGCTTGCCGTGCCGCTGATCGCCGCGTTGCTGACGCTCGCGATCGGCTTCCTGATCTTCGGCCTCGTCGGCCGCGACCCGTTGCAGGCGATGTACGCGTTCTTCATCGAGCCGCTCTCCAGCATCAACGGCTGGTCGGAACTGCTGCTGAAGGCGTCGCCGCTGTGCCTGATCGGCCTCGGTCTCGCGATCGGTTATCGCGCGAATGTCTGGAACATCGGCGCCGAAGGGCAGATGCTGCTCGGCGGCATTGCCGCGAGCGGCGTCGCGATCTATTTCGATCAGGCAAGCGGCAGGTGGATTCTGCCGACGATGATGCTCGCCGGCGTGCTCGGCGGCATGACGTGGGCCGCGATTCCGGCGTTCCTGAAGAGCCGCTTCAACACCAACGAGATTCTCGTGAGCCTGATGCTCACCTACGTCGCGACGCAACTGCTGATCTATCTCGTGAGCGGCCCGTGGCGCGATCCGCAGGGCATGAATTTTCCGCTGTCGGAAATGTTCGGCGGCGACGCGCTCTATCCGACGCTCTATGGCGACTGGCACTGGATATGGCTGCGCGGCACGCGCCTCAACGCCTCGGTCTTTCTCACGCTGATCGCGATTCCGCTCGCATGGCTTTTCATGCGCAAGAGCTTCGCGGGCTACCGGATGAACGTCGGCGGACTCGCGCCGCTCGCCGCGCGCTATGCCGGTTTCTCCGACACGAAGACCGTCTGGACCTCGCTGCTCATCAGCGGCGGTCTCGCGGGGCTCGCCGGCATGGGCGAGATCGCCGGTCCGATCGGCCAGTTGCAGGCGACGTGGTCGCCGGGCTACGGCTTCACCGCGATCATCGTGGTGTTCGTCGGGCGCCTGCATCCGCTCGGCATCGTGCTCGCGAGTCTGCTGATGGCGCTGCTCTATCTCGGCGGCGAAGCGGTGCAGACCTCGATGCAACTGCCGCAGGCGCTCTCGGGCGTGTTCCAGGGGCTGCTGCTGTTCTGCCTGCTCGGCGCCGATCTGTTCGTGAACTACCGTGTGCGGCGCCGCTCGGCGGCCGTCGCAGCCCGCTAATCCGCTGATCCGCTTCTTGTCCGCTTCTTGTCCGCTTCTTATCCATTTCTTATCTGCTCATCCGCCGCTTATGGATATCCAGCAAGCCAGTGCGCTCACGTCGAGCGCCGTCACCGCGTCGATCCCGCTGATGTTCGCGGGCGCGGGCGAACTCGTCGCCGAGAAGTCGGGCGTGCTCAACCTCGGCGTCGAGGGGATGATGCTGATGGGCGCCGTGAGCGGCTACGCGGTCACGGCGCTCACGGGCAGCCCGTGGCTCGGCGTGCTTGCCGCGATCGGCGCCGGTCTCGCGATGTCGCTGCTGTTCGCGTTCCTCACGCTGACGATGCTCGCCAACCAGGTCGCGACCGGCCTGTCGCTGACGATCTTCGGCATCGGCCTGTCGGCCTATGTCGGCAAGCCGTACACGTCGGCCGCCGTGCGCGCGACGATCGACACGTGGACCATTCCCGGCCTCTCGAAGATTCCGGTGCTCGGCCCGGCGCTGTTTACGCTCACGCCGCTCGATTACCTCGCATTCCTGATGTTTGCCGCGATCGGCTGGTTCCTGTATCGCACGCGTGCCGGGCTCGTGCTGCGCTCGGTCGGCGAATCGCCGCAGGTCGCGCACTCGGTCGGCTTTCCGGTGGTCGGCGTGCGCTATGGCGCGGTGGCGTTCGGCGGCGGCATGGCGGGGCTCGCCGGCGGCTACTATTCGATCGTCAATCTGCACCTGTGGCAGGAGAATCTGACCTCGGGGCGCGGCTGGATCGCGCTCGCGCTCGTCGTGTTCGCGACGTGGCGCCCCGGGCGTCTGCTGATCGGCGCGCTGCTGTTCGGCGCGGTCACGGGCCTGCAGTTCTATGCGCAGGCGATCGGCGTGCCGGTGCCGACGCAGTTCCTCGCGATGCTGCCGTACGTCGCGACGATCGTCGTACTCGCGCTGATCTCGCGCAATCCGAACACGATCCGTCTGAATGCGCCCGCATCGCTCGGCAAGCCGTTTTTCTCGGCGGGCTGAGCGGGCCGGCGTTTTTGGCGATTCGCGCTTCATCATCGGCTCATTGCCATTCGCGCTTCACAGTCCGTTCATCGCAGTCCGCGCTTCACGTTTCGCTCATCACAGTCCGCGCTGCACATTCCGCGCTGCACATTCCGGTTAACACGACAGGGGAACCACATGAAGAGAAGAAATCTGCTGACCGCTTTCGCCTCGTGCGCGGCTTCGCTCGCACTCGCCGCGCCGCTCGCGCAAACCGCGCAGGCCGCCGATGTGCCGGGCGTCGCCTTCGTCTATATCGGTAATCCGGGCGATGCCGGCTGGACCTTCGCGCACGACCAGGGCTCGCGCGAAGTCGAGGCGAAGTTCGGCAACAAGATCAAAATCACGCGCGTCGAGAACGTGCCGGAATCGGCCGACTCGGAGCGTGTGTTCCGCGATCTCGCGAACAAGGGCAACAAGATCATCTTCGGCACGAGCTTCGGCTTCCAGGACTTCCAGCTGAAGGTGGCGAAGGACTTCCCGGACGCCGTGTTCCTGCACGCGACCGGCTACAAGAAAGCGCCGAATTTCGGCACCTACGACGTGCGCATGTACCAGGGCGCCTATCTGGCCGGCGTCGCCGCGGGCTACGTGACGAAGAGCAACACGCTCGGCTTCGTCGCGTCGGTGCCGATTCCGGAAGTCGTGCGCAACATCAACGCGTTCACGCTCGGCGCGCGCTCGGTGAATCCGAAGGTGCATACGAAGGTGATCTGGATCAACAGCTGGTTCGATCCGGGCAAGGAAAAGCAGGCCGCCGAAACGCTGATTGGCCAGGGCGCCGACGTGCTGCTGCAGAACACCGATTCGAGCGCGACGCTCGCGACCGCGTCGGAGAAACACGTGCATGCGTTCGGCTGGGATTCGGACATGAAGAAGTTCGGTCCTGACGCGCACCTCGGCTCGGTGGTCGCGCACTGGGGCGTGTACTACAACGCGGTGATCCAGCAGGTGCTCGACGGCAAGTGGAAGAACGATCCGGTGTGGTGGGGTCTGCCGCAGAAGGCGGTCAATCTCGAGGACCTGAACACGTCGGTGATTTCGGCCGATGCGCAGAAACAGGTGGCGGCGAAACGCGAGGAACTCGCGAGCGGCAAGCGCGACGTGTTCACGGGGCCGATCAAGGATCAGTCGGGGGCGGTGAAGATTCCGGACGGCAAGACGCTGACCGATCCGGAATTGCAGCGCCTGAACTGGTATGTCGAGGGGGTGGACGGGACGTTGCCGAAGTAAGGCGCGGCAGGGCGGCCGAGGTATGTCGCCTCGGGCCGGTTCGCGGTGTCCGGCGGGTATCGGCATCGGCCGGTGAACGCTGGCACGTTGTAGCCGCAGCAGGTTCTTGAGCGGCTCGTCTGCGACATCTGCTGCGGCAAGCCGGGCCGGTTTCACGAAAACGCTGCGAAAAAGCTGCGTCCGCCTCAGCCCGGGTGCAGCTTTTTTCTACCGCCGATTCCGCGACGTCGCAGTACCGGAGACTGCCGCCGTGTCACGACACTGCAACGCCGCTGCTCAATCCTGCTTTCAGTCGTCGATACGCAGGCCTACCTTGAGCGTTACCTGCCAGTACGCGACCTTGCCGTCCTGGATCTGCCCGCGCGTTTCCGTCACTTCGAACCAGTGCAGATTACGCAGCGTTTTCGACGCTTTGGCGATGGCGGTGCTGATGGCGTCGTCGATCGATTTCGTCGACGAGCCGGTCAGTTCGATCTTCTTGTAAACGTGCTCTGACATGGATGTTCTCCTGGGTCTGCGCCGCAGATCGGCAAAGCGCCGTTCGGCCGGGCGCGGGCGAGACAAGCGCCTTCGAAAAGTATAGGCAACGATGTGCACGGTTTATGGGTGATGCGTGTGGCCGCATGCCTGGGGCGGTGGCGTGGCCGGGTGTGTGACCGTTAAAGCGGCGTCATGCGCGGCACGTAACATGCGGCGGCCCGATCCGTCAGGCCGTGCGGCGTTGGCCGGCCATCCCGCCGTGGCGCGCGGCCACGAAATTTGCCGATACCGATCGATACCGAGCCGCCGGTTTTCACCGCCGTATTACCGACGCCGCAACAACGGATGGGGCCGTCAGGCAAAGCGGCGCAGTCCGTGCGGGTTAGATTAGCGATAGTCTGCTAAAATATTGGGTTTTTCGCCGATATCACATTCAAAGGGACGCGCCGTGCTGTCTACTGCCAATATCACCATGCAATTCGGGCCGAAGCCCCTCTTCGAGAACATTTCGGTCAAATTCGGGGAAGGGAACCGCTACGGCCTGATCGGTGCGAACGGCTGCGGTAAATCCACTTTCATGAAGATTCTCGGCTCGGATCTCGAACCGAGCTCGGGCAACGTGATGCTCGAACCGAACGTGCGTCTCGGCAAGCTCCGCCAGGACCAGTTCGCCTACGAAGACGTACGCGTGCTCGACGTCGTGATGATGGGCCACACCGAAATGTGGGCCGCCATGACCGAGCGCGACGCGATCTACGCGAACCCCGACGCCACCGACGACGACTACATGCACGCCGCCGAACTCGAAGCGAAATTCGCCGAGTACGACGGCTATACGGCCGAAGCGCGCGCGGGCGAACTGCTGCTCGGCATCGGCATCGCGATCGAAGACCACAACGGCCCGATGAGCAACGTGGCGCCGGGCTGGAAACTGCGCGTGCTGCTCGCCCAGGCGCTGTTCTCGAAGCCGGACGTGCTGCTGCTCGACGAGCCGACCAACAACCTCGACATCAACTCGATCCGCTGGCTGGAAGATGTTCTGAACCAGTACAACTCGACGATGATCATCATCTCGCACGACCGGCACTTCCTGAACCAGGTCTGCACGCACATGGCCGACATGGACTACGGCACGCTCAAAGTCTATCCGGGCAACTACGACGACTACATGCTCGCCAGCACGCAGGCGCGCGAGCGTCAGCAGGCTGCCAATGCGAAGGCCAAGGAGCGCGTGGCCGACCTGCAGGACTTCGTGCGCCGCTTCTCGGCGAACAAGTCGAAGGCGCGCCAGGCCACCAGCCGTCTGAAGATGATCGACAAGATCAAGATCGAGGAATTCAAGCCGTCGTCGCGGCAGAACCCGTTTATCCGTTTCGAGTTCGAGAAGAAGCTGCACAACATCGCGGTGGTGGCGGACACCATCTCGAAGAAATACGAACGCTCGATCTTCAACAACTTCAGCATCAGCGTGCAGCCGGGCGAGCGCATCGCGATCATCGGCGAGAACGGCGCGGGCAAGACCACGCTGCTGCGCTCGCTGCTCGGCAATCTGCAACTCGATCACGGCACGGTGAAGTGGGCGGAAAACGCCAACATCGGCTACATGCCGCAAGATACCTACGAAGAGTTTCCGACCGACGTCACGCTGATGGACTGGATCGACCAGTACCGCAAGGAAGGCGACGACGAGCAGATGGTGCGCGGCACGCTCGGCCGCCTGCTGTTCAATGCGGACGACATCCGCAAATCGGTCAAGGTGCTGTCGGGCGGCGAGAAGGGCCGCATGATCTGGGGCAAGCTGATGCTCGGCCGCCACAACGTGCTGCTGATGGACGAGCCGACCAACCACATGGACATGGAGTCGATCGAGTCGCTGCAGATCGCGCTCGACAAGTTCGACGGCACGCTGATTTTCGTCTCGCACGACCGCGAATTCGTGAGCGGCCTCGCGAACCGGATCATCGAAGTGAAGACCGATGGGACGTTGAACGACTTCGGAGGTAATTACGAGGACTTCCTGACGAGTCAGGGCGTGGAGTAAAGCCTGTTCGAGGCAGCCGGTTTGTCCTGATTGTCTTGAGGCAGCGTAGCGAAACCTGATGGAACCCGATGGCCCGCCGAGGTGGATACCTCGGCGGGCTTTTTGCTGTGGCGCAGGCGTTTCCTTATCCGGACACGAATGCCGGCCGCAAAAATAGAAAATGCCGGGATGTCCCGGCATTTTCCATGGCATGGCATTCGGGCGCGGTACGACACGATGCGCGACCTGCCTCACCTGCATCCCCCGCGATTTGCGGAGAAAACCGGCCTACGGCTTGTCTGGCCTACAACCGGTCGTACTGAAAACGCATCGCCGTGCCTTCCCGTTTGATACGTTCCCAGATCGCGCGCTTTTCCTCGTCGCTGAGGAACACCCAGTTGGATACTTCGTCGGCGGTGCGGCCGCAGCCTTTGCAGACTTCATCGAACAGCGTGGAGCAGACGCCGACGCACGGGCTGTCGGGGAGATCGTGAAGATTCGAAGTCATCGGAAACCTTGTGGCGCAAAAGCGGAGTCCCGCCATGTTACCCGATGCGTAAGCGTCACGCGCCCAGCGCCAACTGCCACAGCAAGGCCCCGTTGAGCATCACGATAAACGCCGCCGACAGCCACGCGAGCGCAAGCGGCACGCCGTGCACGCGCCAGCCGCGCATGAGGTTCGCATCGGATGCGTAGCGGATCAGCGGCACGACCGCGAGCGGCAATTGCAGGCTCAGCACCACCTGGCTCGCGACGAGCAGTTGGTTCGAGCCGCGCGGACCAAACAGCGCGACCGCGAGCAGCGCCGGCCCGATCGCGAGCGCGCGCGTGAGCAGCGCGCGTTTCCAGCGCGGCAGCCGGATTTGCAGAAAGCCTTCCATGACGGTCTGACCGGCCAGCGTGCCGGTGACGGTCGCGCTCAGGCCGCAGGCGAGCAGGGCCGCCGCGAACAGGATGCTGGCCCAGCGGCTGCCGACGAGCGGCGCGATCAGCCGGTGCGCGTCGGCGAGATCGGTCACGTCGCGATGCCCGCTCGCGTAGAACACGGCCGCCGCGACGATCAGCAGCGCCGCGTTGATGACGAACGCGAACGCGAGCGAGCCGAACGTATCGAGATTGACCACGTGCAGCGCGACCTTGATGCGCGGGTCGCTGCCGTCCGGCGCGTGATGCTTGACGAGCGCCGAGTGCAGATAGAGGTTGTGCGGCATGACCGTCGCGCCGACGATGCCGGCCGCGAGCCACACCATGCCCGCATTCCTCAGCAGCTCGACGCTCGGCGCGGTGCCGGCCAGCGCCGCACGCCAGTCGGGCCGCGCGAGCGCGAGTTGCACGACGAAGCACAGGCCGACGAAGCCGATCAGCACGGCGATCACCGCTTCGAGGCGGCGGCCGCCTTTCTGCTGGAGCGCGAGCAGCGCGAACGTGCAGACCGCCGACATCATCACGCCGACCGTCAGCGAGACGCCGAGCAGCAGTTGCAGTGCAACGGCGCTGCCGACCACCTCGGCGACGTCGCAGGCGATGATCGCGACCTCGCTCGTCAGCCACAGGAACAGCGTCGCGCGCCGGCCGTTGCGCTCGCGGCATAGCTGCGCGAGGTCGCGCCCGGTTACGACGCCGAGCCGCGACGACAGCCATTGCATCAGCATCCCCATCACGCTCGACAACAGCACGATGCCGAGCAGCCGGTAGCCGTAGCCCGCGCCGGCGCCGAGCGCGGTCGCCCAGTTGCCGGGGTCGATATAGCCGACCGCGATCAGCGCGCCGGCGCCGAGGAACGAGAACCAGTGCGCGGGCCGCGTGGGCTCGCCCGGCAGACGCCGGCGGCGGTTGGGGCGCAACGCGAAAGGATTGGTGTTCATCGGTGCCTGAGGTCGGAGAGACGCATCCTCTTGCAAGCCACCTGCCCGTCGCGCGCGGCGGGCGGTGGAGCGAGGCAGGGCGGCTATTGCATGATGGCGGCGCCGGCCTCAAGCGCCTATTGTGCACCGCTACTCGCGCGCTCACCTGACAACGGGATGACAGTGCGATAACGGCGGGCTGGCGACGCCGGCGCAAGCCGCGGCCACCCGGTTATCAGCCCCATAATCCCGCATAATTTTAGGTGGACACGCGCCGATAACCCGTTAAAATTGCGGCCATTTTGCAGCGGTGCGGCCCGAGCTGTGCCGTTTGCGCGACAGCTCGGCGTTTTTTTTGGACCGCGCGGTAATTGGTGGTAGTTTTCGGGGTTTTCGGGGGCCGCGCGCGACGCAGCGGCTTGAGTGACAACGGGATCGGAGAACGGGATGAAACGACGGGTAGTGGGGCAGGTGGCGGCGCTGGTCTTGTGCGCGGCGCCGTGGTTGACGGCCGCTGCGAAGGATACGCAGCTCAACGTGTATAACTGGTCCGACTACATCGCGAAGGACACGATCCCGAACTTCACGAAGCAGACCGGCGTGCAGGTCAGGTACGACAACTACGACAGCGACGACACGCTGCAGGCCAAGCTCCTCACCGGCAATTCGGGCTACGACATCGTCGTGCCGACCAGCAACTACGCGGGCAAGCAGATCGCCGCCGGCATCTTCGAGCCGCTCGACAAATCGAAGCTGCCGAACCTTAAATATCTCGACCCGTCGCTGATGGCGCTCGTCGCCGGCGCCGATCCGGGCAACAAGTACGTGGTGCCCTGGGCTTACGGCACGACCGGGCTCGCCTACAACGTCACGAAGGCCCAGCAGATTCTCGGCAAGGACACCCCGCTCGATAACTGGGACATCCTCTTCAAGCCCGAGAACATCTCGAAGCTGAAGGCCTGCGGCGTGTCGGTGCTCGATGCGCCGGACCAGATGTTCGCGGCCACGCTGCACTACATGGGTAAGGATCCGATGAGCACGAACCCGGCCGACTATCGCGCCGCGCTCGAAGTGCTCAAGAAGATCCGTCCGTACATCACGCAGTTCAACTCGTCGGGCTATATCAACGATCTGGTCGGTGGCGACATCTGCTTCGCGTACGGCTGGTCGGGCGACGTCGTGATCGCCAAGCATCGCACGATCGAAGCGAAGAAGCCGTACAGGATCGAGTACTACATTCCGAAGGGCGGCGCGCCGGTCTGGTTCGACGTGATGGCGATTCCGAAGGACGCGAAGCACAAGGAAGCCGCGCTCGAATGGATCAACTACATCGAGACGCCGCAGGTACACGCCGCGATCACCAATGCCGTGTACTATCCGAGCACCAACCTGGAAGCGCGCAAGTACGTGGACAAGGACGTCGCGAACGATCCGGCCGTGTATCCGTCGCCTGAGACCATCAAGACGCTGTTCCTGCTGAAGCCGTTGCCGCCGGAAATCCAGCGGCTGCAAACGCGGCTGTGGACCGAACTCAAGTCCGGCCGCTGAGCGCGGCGCGCAGCAGGGAATCCGCATCATCATGAAGCCCTCGGTGTTCACCGGGGGCTTTGTTCGTCAAACGCCGGAGTGAAGCAGCATTATGATCAGTAGTGACCAGCCGGGCGCGCTGGCGGGGGCGGGCGCGCCGTCCCCGGGCCCGAACGCCGTGACGGGCGACGCAGCGGACCAGTTCATCCAGATCGTCGACGTCGTGAAGAAGTTCGGCGAGACCGTGGCGGTCAAGGGCGTCAATCTGTCGGTGAAGAAGGGCGAACTGTTCGCGCTGCTCGGCAGTTCGGGCTGCGGCAAGTCGACCTTGCTGCGCATGATGGCCGGGCTCGAAACCGTGACCTCGGGCAGGATCCTGATCGACGGCGAAGACCTCGCGCAACTGCCTCCGTACCGCCGGCCGGTCAACATGATGTTCCAGTCGTACGCGCTCTTTCCGCATATGACGGTCGAGGCGAACGTCGCGTTCGGCCTCAAGCAGGAAGGCGTGCCGAAGGCCGAACTGAAAGACCGCGTGCACAACGCGCTCGAACTCGTGCAAATGGGCCGCTTCGCGAAGCGCAAGCCGCATCAGCTGTCGGGCGGCCAGCAGCAGCGCGTCGCGCTGGCGCGCTCGCTGGTCAAGCGCCCCAAGCTGCTGCTGCTCGACGAGCCGATGTCGGCGCTCGACAAGCAGATTCGCCAGCGCACGCAGATCGAACTCGTCAATATTCTCGACCAGGTCGGCGTGACCTGCATGATGGTCACGCACGATCAGGAAGAAGCGATGACGATGGCGAGCCGCCTCGCCGTGATGAGCGAAGGCCAGATCGTTCAGCTCGGCACGCCGCACGAGGTCTACGAGTATCCGAACAGCCGCTTCTCGGCGGAATTCATCGGCTCGACCAATCTGTTCGACGGCCATACGGTCGAGGACGAAGCCGATCACGTCTTTATCGAAACGCCGGACCTGCCGTGCCAGCTGCACGTCAATCACGGCATCACGGGACCGCTCGGCATGCCCGTGACGATCTCGGTGCGCCCCGAGCGCATCGCGCTCACGCGCAAGCCGCCCGAGGGCGCGCACAACTGGGGCAAGGGCGTCGTCACGAATATCGCGTACATGGGCGGCTATTCGCTCTATCACGTGAAGCTTGAGGGCGGTAAGACCGTGATCGCGAACGTGACGAGCCTCGCGCTCACCGAGATCGAGCCGCCTACCTGGGGCGACGAAGTGTACGTGCGCTGGAGCGCATCGGCCGGCGTGGTGCTGACGTCATGAAAGAGGCGCTTGTTTCGTTCTTCGTGTGGCCGGTGCGGCGCCTGAAGCTCACGGGCCGCACCGCGGTGGTGGCGGGGCCGTTCATCTGGCTGCTGCTGTTCTTCCTCGTGCCGTTCCTGCTGGTCGTGAAGATCAGCTTCGCCGATTCGCAGCTCGGCATTCCGCCGTATACGCGCCTCGTCGACTTTGCCGACGGCGCGCTGCACATCACGCTCGACCTGTCGCACTACGCGTTTCTGCTGACCGACAGCCTGTACTTCGCGACCTACGTCAATTCGGTGGTGGTCGCGGCGATTTCGACCGTGCTGTGTCTGCTGATCGGCTACCCGATGGCCTACTACATCGCGCGCTCGAATCCGGCCACGCGCAATCTGCTGATGATGGCCGTGATGCTGCCGTTCTGGACGTCGTTCCTGATCCGCGTGTACGCATGGATCGGCATCCTGAAGAACAACGGCTTGCTGAACAACTTCCTGATGTCGATCGGGCTGATTCATACGCCGATCGAGCTGTATCACACGAACACGGCCGTCTATATCGGCATGGTCTATTCGTACCTGCCGTTTCTCGTGATGCCGCTTTACGCGCACCTCGTGAAAATGGACCTGACCTTGCTCGAAGCCGCCTACGACCTCGGTGCGAAACCGTGGAAGGCGTTCTGGCAGATCACGCTGCCGCTCTCGAAGAACGGCATCGTCGCGGGCTGCCTGCTGGTGTTCATTCCGGCGGTCGGCGAGTACGTGATCCCTGAGCTGCTCGGCGGCGCGAACACGCTGATGATCGGCCGCGTCATGTGGAACGAGTTCTTCGACAACGCCGACTGGCCGATGGCATCCGCCGTGACGTGCGCGATGGTGCTGCTGCTGCTCGTGCCGATGGCGCTGTTCCAGCATGCGCAGGCGAAGGCCTTGGACGAGGGCCGCCAATGAAGCCGAATCGCCTGTTGCAGCTGATCGCGCTCGGCATCGGCTTTCTGTTCCTGTATATCCCGATCGTGAGCCTCGTCGTGTATTCGTTCAACGAATCACAACTGGTCACGGTCTGGACCGGTTTTTCGACGCGCTGGTATACGGCGCTGCTGCACGACGACGAGCTGATCGCCTCGGCGTGGCTGTCGCTGCGCATCGGTTTGATGACGGCGTTCGCGTCGGTTGTCATCGGCACGTGGGCTGGTTTCGTGCTCGCGCGCATGGGGCGCTTTCGCGGCTTCACGTTGTATACGGGCATGATCAACGCGCCGCTCGTGATTCCCGAAGTGATTCAGGGCATCTCGCTACTGCTGCTGTTCATCGAAATGGCGCACCTGATCGGCTGGCCGGCCGAACGCGGTATCTTCACGATCTGGATCGGCCATGTGATGCTGTGCATTTCGTACGTCGCGATTATCGTGCAGTCGCGTGTGCGGGAGTTGCATCCGTCGCTCGAAGAGGCCGCGCTCGACCTCGGCGCGACGCCGCTGCGCGTGTTCTTCTTCGTCACGCTGCCGCTGATTTCGCAGGCGTTGGTGTCGGGCTGGCTGCTGTCGTTTACGCTGTCGATCGACGACCTCGTGCTGTCGGCGTTCCTGTCCGGCCCCGGTTCGACGACCTTGCCGCTCGTCGTGTTCTCGCGCGTGCGCCTGGGCCTGAATCCCGAGATGAACGCGCTTGCGACGCTGTTCATCGCGGTCGTGACGGTCGGGGTGGTCGCGGCCAACTTCGTCATGCAGCGCGCCGAGCGCAAGCGCGCGATGATGGCGGTGTGACGCGGACATAGCGTGCCCGCGCGCAAGGACGTGCGGCGCGCCGCGTGCGCGGCGGCTATTTCTTTCCTCGACCGCCGTTGTGCGGGCTACTGTTTTTCCAACCGATGACCCTGCTCGAGTGCCTTGCGCGCGTGATGGACTGGGAGCCGCTTTATCGCCTGTGGGAACTGATCGTGATGATCTGCAAGTTCCTGTGGGACCTGCTGCGGCTGCTGAGCGGCGGCGGCTGAGAGCGCCGGCCCGCGGCGGTGCCGGCAAGGCTGGCGGATCGATGCATCGGCTTAGACCGAGGCGCGGCGCGTTTCCTCAGGCCTGCACGTCCGCCTGGACCCGCGCATGAACCGCTGGCGTCCCCAGAAACGTGCGCAGATCGGAGAGCACGCGCTCGGGCGCTTCTTCCATCGGAATATGGCCGAGTTCCGCATACATGACCGATTGCGCGCCCGGAATGCGGCTCGCGAACTCGGCGGCATGGGCGGTCGGAATCCAGCGGTCTTTCGCGCCCCACAGCACGAGCGTGGGGACGTCGAGCGTTTTCAGCGCCTCGGTGTCGAGCGCGCGGAAGTCTAGCGTCGGCACCATCTTGCCGATCGCCGCGCGCGTGCCCTCGCCGTGGAAGAACTCGACGTAGCGGCGCAGCGTCAGCGGGTCGAGCTTGCGCGGATCGCCATACACGTTGCGCACCGCGCTTGTGACGATCACCTCGGGCAGCCACCACGGCGAACTGATGCGCACCAGCGAGCGGTTGAACAGGTCGATGTAGATCGGCAGTTTCATCGGAAAGCCGGCCGAATCGATCAGCACGAGCCGCTCGACGGCGCCGCGATGGCGCAGCGCGTAGTCCCATGCAATCAGGCCGCCGAGCGAATTGCCGATCAGCGTCGCGCGCGCGATGCCGAGCGCCTGCATGAACGTGTCGATGAAGCGGCGGTAGGTCGGCAGGTCCATCGTTTCGATCGCACCGCTCGCCGAATGCAGCGGTCCCGTCACGCCGAACGGCGGCAGATCGAGACGGATCACGCGATGCGCGCGTTTCAGCTCGTCGGCGACACGGTTCCACGTATGCAGCGATGAAGCGAAGCCGTGAATCATCACGATCGTGCTGCCCTGGCCCGCGTCTTCGCTTGCACCTTCGTCCACGTAATGCACGTCGGCGCCCATGATCGTCACGAACTTCGAGCCGCTTTGCGTATAGCGCCGACGCAGTTCGTCGCGCGGCACGCTCGTGATGCCGAGACGCGCGGCGAGCGGGCGCCGCGGCAGCATCGCAGCGGAAGCGGATGAGGTGGAGCCGGTGTCTGCCATGTTCTTATCTCCCTGTGTTGTTAGTTGTTCGGTGTGGGTGTCGCTCGGGGGCCGCATGCTTTTCGCCAGTCACGCCTTGCCTGCGGCAGCCCGGCAGCAAGTAAAGCGCCAGGCCCGGCGCCAGGCAGGGCGGCACGCCCAGCCTCAACGCGCGAAGCGGTAATCCTCGGGCCGCACGCGCCGCGTGCGCCTGCGAAACGCGAACGTGAAGCCGGGCCAGATCGCCGTGACCTTGCCGCTATTCGTCTGATACCAGCTATGGCAGCCCGTGGTCCATACCGAGCGGCGCATGTCCTGTTGCAGACGCGCGTTGAAATCGCGCTGCACGTCGGCGCGCACGGTCATCGTGCGAGCGTTCCGCCTGCGCAATACGCGCAGGCAATCGACGATGTATTGCAACTGCGACTCGATCATATAGATCATCGAGTTGTGGCCGAGCCCCGTATTCGGGCCGACGATCATGAAGAAGTTCGGAAAGTTCGCGATGCTCGTGCCGAGATAGGCTTCGGGACCGTCGCGCAGCCATAGCGTGCTCAGATCGGCGCCATCGAGTCCGCTCACTTCGAACGGCGCGCGCACGTCGTTGACCTGGAAGCCGGTGCCGCAAATGATCGCGTCCACCTGACGATGCACACCGTCTTCGGTCACGATGCCATCGGCGACGATCTCGCGAATGCCGCTCGTCACCACCTCGACGTTCGGCGCGCAAACCGCGGGGTAGTAGTCGCTCGACAGCAGGATGCGCTTGCAGCCGAGCCGGTAGTTCGGCGTCAGCTTCGCGCGCAGCGCCGGGTCGCGCACGCGACGCTCGAGATAGCTGAGGCCAAATTTCGTCGGCAGCTTCATGAGCTTCGGATTGACGACGAACGCCAGCGCGCGCGATTCGAGCTGCCAGTAGATGGCGCTGCGCACGAGACGCTGCGTGAACGGCAGCGCGCGGAATAGCCGCTGCATGCGCGGGCCGACGGCTTTGTCGGGCTTCGGCATGACCCACGGCGCGGTGCGCTGGAACAGATCGAGGTGCGCGACGCGCGGCTGGATTCTCGGCACGAACTGGATCGCGCTGGCCCCAGTGCCGATCACCGCGACGCGTTTGCCGTCGAGCGGATAGGCATGGTCCCAGCGCGCCGAATGAAACAGCTTGCCCGCGAAGCGTTCGATGCCCGCGATGCGCGGCAACGCGGGACGCGAGAGCGGGCCGCTCGCGGCAATCAGCACGTCGGCCTCGACGGTTTCGCGCGTGCTGTTCGTATCGATGTCGACATGCCAGAGCTGCCGCGTGTCGTCGAAGCGCGCCGCGCTCACCTTCGCATTGCAGCGCACGTGGCGCTCGATGCCGTACTTGCGCGCGCAGTGCCGCAGATACGCGAGGATTTCGGCCTGACCGCTGAATGCGCGCGACCACGACGGGTTCGCTTCGAACGAAAACGAATAGAGATGCGAGGGGATGTCGCAGGCCGCGCCGGGGTAGGTGTTGTCGCGCCAGGTGCCGCCGATATCGCTCGCGGCCTCGTAGATCGTGAACGACGCGATGCCCATCCGCAGCAGACGGATCGCCATGCCGATGCCGGCAAAGCCGCTGCCGACGATCGCAATGTGCGGTGTCGCGGATGAAGCGGAAGGGGCAGGCGTCACGGCGGTCTCCGGCATGGGGTGAAAGCGGTGTAGGACAGGTAGGGCGAATGGGTACGCCGACAGTTACGCCGACGGGTGTTCGTTCCGGTTGCGAACGCCGGGCCGAGGCGGGCAGCCTCTACGTCTACGCCTGTCTACACGCGCAGCGTAAAGCGCAGGGTAGACAACTGTACACATTGCGTCAAGATCGTTTAGAGTGCTGCTATCAAACGGACCCACGGCGGCACCTACCGTGGTACCCACTGTGGCACCTACAGCGTCATGCCCGAAAACCCCATGACCTCCTTCCCCGAAGCGGCGCTTCTCGCCGGCCAGGAATTGCCGCCCGGCAAACGCAAGTTGATCGAAGCCGCGCTGCGGCTGACCGCCAGTGGCCGCAGTTTCGCGAGCCTCGGTTTGCGCGAACTCGCGCGCGAGGCGGGGCTCAACCCGAACACGTTCTATCGCCATTTCAGCACGCTCGACGATCTGGCGCGCGAAGCCGTCGAATCGGTAAGCCGGCGTCTGCGGCCGATGCTGCGGCGCGAACGCTGGCTCGCCGCGCACGACGAACCGCATAGCGTGCCGCGTCGCGCCTGCGTGGCGTTCTTTGCGTTCGCGCAGGAAAACCGCGCGGCGTTTCTGAGCGCGCTCGCCGAATATCACGGCACCTCGCCGGCACTGCGCGAAGCGGTGCGCGCGAATCTGCACGAGGTGGCGGCGGAAATGGCGGACGACGTCGTGCAGCTCGAATTGATGCCACAGTTAGCGCGCGGGACCGTCGACGAAGTCTGCACGCAGGTCGTGCTGCAACTGTTTCATCTATCCGCCGAATACATCGACGCGAGTGCCGAGCGGCGCGACGCCTTGATCGATTATGCGGAGCGCTTCATCGTGCGGCTGTTCGCGGGGGCGGTACTGCTTGCGCAACACGCGGCCGGTAGCGCGGATGAGCCGGCGCAGGTTTGAGGTCGACGAATTCGCGCTGCGCAGCGCTCAGCAAAACCGGCCGGCAAAAAAACAGGCTCCTTCGCGAAGGAGCCTGTTTTCGTCGACGCGGGCCGCATGGCGACCCGCGATATCAGATCAGAGTCGGGGATCAGGTATCGGTCCAGCCGCCCGAATCGTCGTTGCTGCCCATGTCGATACCGCCGCCGCTGTTGTCGTTCCAGTCGTTCGAACCCTGACCGAAGTCGAGTCCGCCGCCGTTGCCGCCATCGTTGCCGCGGCGGCGCAATTCGTCGTCGTCGACGATCACGTCGCGCTCCACCACGCGGTCGCGCCCATGGTTCAGCGCCTCGCCGAGCAGCACGCCGGTCAGGAGGCCGCCCATACCGCCACCCATGCCGCCGCCTTGCTGCACGATGACCTGCGGCTGCTGCTGATACGGACCCTGCTGCGGATAAGGCGCCTGCGGGCTGCCGAAGCGCTCGGCTTCCTGCGCATAGGCCGATTGCTGGCTGCCGGGCGCTGGTGCTGCGGCCGGATCGGGCCGGCCGTCGGCGCGCGCGCGCAAGCTCGCGATACGCTGTTCGAGTTCGTCGAGCTGATACGGCGGCAGCGGATTCTTGCCGTTCGAGAGCGTTTCGACGACGCCGCGCAACTGGTCTTCCGTCGCTTCGACTTCCTTTTCCAGCGCTTCATGACCCGTCGCGGTCGAAATCTTCACGTCGAGCTTGATCGAACGCACCGCGTTCAGCATGTCGGTTGCGCGCTTCAATTGCGCGCGGCGCTCGTCGTCGGCGCGCGTGTCTTCCTGCGTGCGGGCGCGGCGCAAGGTCCAGCGCAGCACGAGCGCGATGATCGCGATCAGAATAAGGAGACCGATCCACATACCCACCCCCGGACCATGAGATTGTTGCGCTTGCGGCATCATCGCCGACGGTTGCTGCACAGCAGGCGCATTCTGCTGCGCGAACGGATTCGCGGCGTGACGGGTGACGTTGCCGCCCGCGTTTTCCGCATCGCGGCGCAGGCGTGCTTCGGTTTGCGCGAAACGGCCCGGGTCGGTGAAGCGGATCTGCGGATCGAGCGTCTTCGCCTGCTGCACCTGTGCGAGCGCGTCGCCGTAACGGCCTTCGCGATCGAGCACCTGTGCGTACAGGTAGTGCGCACGCGCGTTGTTCGGATGCGCCTGCAGCACTTCGGTGAGGCCGGCATCGGCCTGCTGCCAGTTGCCTTGCGACATCGCCGATTCGATCTGCTGCACCGTCGGCACCGCGAACGCGGCGGCCGAAACGAGCAGCAGCGAAGCGCAGGCGGTTGCGAGAAATTTTTTCATGTGCGGACCGGGCGCGGCGCGCCCGTCTCCTTCAGTCGATTGCGGTGGCCGCCATGAGCGGCCGGTATGCCGACTCTGCCGCGAGCGGCGGTCCGGCAAGCACTGCGGTTGCCGCGCGTACCTCGAAGGCGCGGCGATTCACGTACACGTACCGCGGCACGCTCGCCACGGCACGCTTGTCGCTGCACAATTACTGCGCCGGCGTGTTGAGCTGCTTCTTCAGCGCTTCGAGACGATCGTCGACGGACGGGCCGCGGTTCAGGTCCGCGAGCTTGTCGTCGAGCGCCTTGCCGCTTTTCTCGTCGGCGGAATTCAGGCGTGCGTCGGAACGCGCGTTCGACAGCGCGACCTTGTCTTCGAGCTTCTGGAAATCTTCGGACAGATTCTTGCCGCCGATGCCGCCCAGCGCGGTGGCCGCCGTATCCTTCGCCTGCGCGATCTGCTGCTTCGCCTGCAGGATGTTCGAGCGTGCGTTGAGGTCGTTGCGGCGCGTGCGCATGTCATCGATCTGGCTCTTCAGCTGCGAGACCGACGGCTCGAGCGAGGTCAGCTCCTTCGTCAGCGCATCGCGTTCGGCTTCGGCGGTGGCCTGCGCGCCGAGCGCTTCACGCGCGAGCGCCTCGTCGCCGGACTGCAGCGCGCGGCGCGCGCCGTCTTCGTATTTCTTCGCCTTGTCCGCGGCAACATCGCGCTTGCTCTGCTGAGTGGCGACCTGTGCCTGAATCTCGATCAGCGAGTTCTCGGCCTTGCCGATGCTGTCGTCGAGTTCGCGCACGATCTGGCGCGAGTCGCGCGACGGATCCTGCACCGAGTCGGCCGCATCGTTCAGAAGACCTTTGAGCGTGCGCGAAATGCTGTCAAAAAGCGACATGAAAACCTCCAGAGAATGTAAGCGGCGCCGACGATGTCCACGCGCCGCGACTGCCTTGAACTGCTACTTTACGCCGCCGCGCGCGATGCTGCGCAACGTTCGGACCGGAGTTCGGGGCGTACCGGCCAATTGCAATAGCGCGGCCCCGAATTGTTCGCGAGCATGGCTTGAATCGATGACGTTTCGATGAGCGAAAGCGCCTCGCGAGCCTGCACTTGACGGCGGATATTACACCATCGGCTTTGTCTCGAAATGGCTTGCGCGAGGCGGCTGCGCGCGGGTTTTGCCGGGCGGCGGAGGCTGTTGTCGTAGTTGCGGTATCGGTGTGGCGGCCCAGGTTGCCGACGGCTGGTCATGTGTCATGCGCCGATGTAACGATCTGCAACAGAGAGCGGTTTCTTGAGGCGTTTTGCGCGTGCTTTGTGCATAGCGACGCAGCATCGGGCGGGCGTCATGCGTGGTGATTGCCGTTCACGCGAAGCGGCCGCCTTCCGTGCTGGTGTCGCTGCGGGGTTCGTCGTCGTCGCTGGCTTTGTCGAGGCGGCGGCGCTTTAGCGAGTTGCGCAGCGGTGCCGCAGAGCCGGGCTGCGGTTGCGATGGCGACGAGTCGTCGGCTTCGGCCGCTCGGGCCGCCGTGAGTCGCGCGACGGCTTCGGCGGTGGCCGCGGCCTGCTCGTCCTGTTCGGCCGCGAGTGCCGCGGCGACGCCGGCGGGCAGCAGGGAGGCGGGGTGGTCCCCGGTGGATGGGGGCGCTAAGGCATGCCCGGTTGACGGAGCGCGTGTCGCGTCGCCAGTGCTTGAGGCATGGGCTGAATCGGCGGCTGCGGGCACGCTGTTCACCGACCCGGCGGCACCCGCCGCATGGCCCGGCGCCTTGGCGTCGTTTGCCTTGTGAGGCACACTCGCGGGTGTCGTCGCTCGCGCATGCCGCGTTCCGCGCGCGACGCGTTGCAGCGCCGCGTTCAGCGCATCGGGCGCGCGCGGTGCGCGCAGCCGGTCGACGATGCTCGCCGCCTTGACCTGCTCGCTTGTCGCGCCGAAGCTCAGCACCGCGCGCCGCATCAGTTCGCTCACGCTGATGCCCAGATCCTCCGCGGTCTGGGTGATGGCGCGCTTCTGCGCGGTCGTGACGAATACGACGATGCGCTCGCTGGGCTTGGTCATGATCGGCTCGCAGGCTTGTTGGCATGAGTGGGGCACGGCGTGCATCCGGCGCCGTGCGTCCGAGCTGTGCATTCACGGTACGTCGGCACGTGCGCGGAACAGGGCCGGGCGCGCCGGCTTCATCATATGACGAGTTGCCCGGATACGAAATGTTCGTTGCACGAAAATCCCGTGACATCAATGAGTTGTAGCGTTTCCAGGCAGTTTGTCCACAGCCCTTTCAACATTTTCTGTTGATAACCTCGCATAAATTGCCGGTCGCGCGCGGCTCGCGCCATGCGCTTCCCGAAATTACAGGTCCTTACCTTGGCGCGCCGCTTCACGAAGGGAATTCTTACAAAAAAACTGCGTTGGACCCCGGCCGATTTATTTAAAATGTGCTGTTACGTTGCGCCGGACAGGGTTCGAGGCGTGCCGTGCGGCCGGCCGGGGGCAAGGTCCGCGCGGCGGCGTACGCCGAGGCCCGGATGCTCGATCACGACTCAGGCGCGCATCGCGAGCGCGCGGACAGGCGTGCGGTTGCACGCCCACTATTCAAGTCATGCCAATCATCAAACGACCGCATTCCTCCCATTCTCCGGCCGGTGAAGACCGGGACTCCCGCCAACGCACTCCAGGTCGCAATGCCGCTTCGCGTGACGTGGGGCGCGGCCGCCGCTCGTTCGGCACGTCGTTCGTGCTGTGGTTCTTCGGCCTGATCGCGACCGCCGTCGTGGTGGGGGCGCTGATCGTCGGCTATGCGCTCGTCGTGATGGGGCCGCAACTGCCGTCGCTCGACGCGCTGACCGACTATCGCCCGAAGGTGCCGCTGCGCGTCTATACCGCGGACCACGTGCTGATCGGCGAATTCGGCGAGGAGCGGCGCAGCCTCGTGCGCTTCCAGGACATTCCGGACCAGATGAAAAAAGCGGTGCTCGCGATCGAGGACTACCGCTTCTACGAACACGGCGGGGTCGACTTCGTCGGCATCCTGCGCGCCGGTTTCGCCGACCTCGCGCATGGCGGCGCCTCGCAGGGCGCGAGCACGATCACGATGCAGGTCGCGCGCAACTTCTTCCTTTCCAGCGAGAAGACCTACACGCGCAAGATCTACGAGATGCTGCTCGCCTACAAGATCGAGCGCGCGCTCACGAAAGACCAGATTCTCGAGCTGTACATGAACCAGATCTATCTGGGCGAGCGCGCGTACGGCTTTGCCGCGGCCGCGCGCGTGTACTTCGGCAAGGACCTGAAGGACATCACGCTCGCCCAGGCCGCGATGCTCGCGGGCCTCCCGAAGGCGCCGTCCGCGTATAACCCGGTCGTCAATCCGAAGCGCGCGAAGATCCGTCAGGAGTACATCCTGCGGCGCATGCTCGAGCTGAACTACATCACGCAGCAGCAGTACGACGAGGCGATCAAGGAAGAGATTCACACCAAGAACCCGGGCAACGAGTACAGCGTGCACGCCGAGTACGTCGCCGAAATGGTGCGGCAGATGATGTACGCGCAGTACAAGGACGAGACCTATACGCGCGGCCTGAACGTCACCACCACGATCGACTCCGCCGATCAGGACGCCGCGTATCACGCGGTGCGCAAGGGCGTGATGGACTACGAGCGGCGCCACGGCTATCGCGGACCGGAGGGCTTCGTGCAACTGCCCGCGGCCGGCGACGATCGCGATCAGACCATCGACGACGCGCTCACCGATCACCCGGACAACGGCGAGATCATCGCGGGCGTCGTGACCGATGCGAGCGCGAAGCAGGTGGCCGCGCAACTGGTGGACGGCACCCAGGTGACGGTGACGGGCGACGGTCTGCGCTTCGTCGCGGCGGCATTGAGCCCGCGCGCGTCGGCAACGCTGCGCATCAGGCCGGGCTCGATCGTGCGCCTGATGGCCGACGACAAGGGCAACTGGCAGATCACGCAGCTGCCGCAGGTGGAAGGCGCGCTCGTGTCGCTGACGCCGCAGGACGGCGCGATTCGCGCGCTGATCGGCGGCTTCGACTTCAACAAGAACAAGTTCAACCACATCACGCAGGCCTGGCGCCAGCCCGGTTCGAGCTTCAAGCCGTTCATCTATTCGGCCGCGCTCGACAAGGGGCTCGGACCGGCGACGATCATCAACGACGCGCCGCTGTACTTCCCGCCGAGCACGCCGGGCGGCGACGCGTGGGAGCCGAAGGACGACGATCAGCCTGATGGCCCGATGCCGATGCGCCTCGCGTTGCAGAAGTCGAAGAACCTCGTGTCGATCCGCATCCTGTCGTTCATCGGCACGAAGTATGCGCAGGACTTCGTCACGCAGCGCTTCGGCTTCGACCCCGACAAGACCCCGCCGTATCTGCCGATGGCGCTCGGCGCGGGCCTCGTCACGCCGTTGCAGTCGGCGGGCGCGTACTCGGTGTTCGCGAACGGCGGCTACCGGATCAATCCGTATCTGATCAGCGAAGTGACCGATGCGCGCGGCGTGCCGATCTCGCGCGCGCAGCCGCTCGTCGCCGGCCGCGACGCGCCGCGCACGCTCGAGCCGCGCAACGCGTACATCATGAACAGTCTGCTGCATTCGGTCGCGACCGCGGGCACCGGCGCGGGCACCAACGTGCTGCATCGCTCGGACCTGCAGGGCAAGACCGGCACGACCAACGACGCCAAGGACGGCTGGTTCGCCGGCTATCAGCAGTCGCTCGTCGCGGTCGCGTGGATGGGCTACGACCAGCCGAAGAGCCTCGGCAGCCGCGAATTCGGCGCGCAGCTCGCGCTGCCGATCTGGGTCGAGTACATGCAGCGCGCGTTGCGCGGCGTGCCGCAGGCGGAGCCGCAGCAGCCCGATGGCGTGACCGCGATGGACGGCGAACTGTTCTTCACCGACATGCTGCCGGGACATGGCTTCGTCGCGAGTATCGGCCTCGACTCGGGCACCCCGACGGCGGGCGCGAGCGACGCGGTCGGCGGAGTGGGACCGGCCGGCATGACGCCGCCGGCGGTGCCGCCGCCGAGCGTGTCGTCGAGCGAGAAGAAGCAGATCATGGATCTGTTCGAGACGAACAAGCCTTGAGGTTGTGGTTCTGAGCCGGCGCGGCTTTCGTGGTGTTTTGACGAGGGCTGCGTTGGCTGTGGGGTTTGGCTGATTGAGGAAGGGCAGGTAGTTGTGAGCTACCGTGGGGTTGCTTCGTCGTATAGAAAGACCACGGCAGGATCACGCACCATCAATATTCCCTGCACGGGTTGTTCATCATGATCGTCAGGGCAGCGGGAATTGATCCGGCTTCACGCACAGGCGCTTTTTGATCTCGGGGTGGTAGATCGAGAGGATGCCGAGCGCTGTTGCGCCGAGTCGGTTCGCGATGTTTTCTGTCAATTCTCCGCCGGGAATATCTTCGAGGCGCCATGGCGCAATGACATTTTTTCCGCGCAACGCGGCAAGGTCTGCATCCTTAACCGAGAAAACTTCGAGTTGCTGCAATTCCGGGTTATACGAAACAACAAACGATTTTGCGGTGACCATAATTACTCCGTGGCTGGTTGCGTTGGCGTCCAGTTGATCGGCTCCGCAGTTGTGATCTGAAGGCGCTTACGAAGATCGTCGTGTACGCCCGCCTGCATCAGTATCGCCAGTGCACCTAGTTTGCGGGCATCTTCATCATCGATCGGCTGCGAACTATGCTCCTGTGCATCGGGGGAATCGTCATACCGTCGCTACGGGCCAATTTGCGATCAATGACTGACTGCACTTCGCGCCTAAAAACGGTGCATATGCTCAATTGCTGTGTTTCTTCGTCGTAGAAAACGATTGTCGCGCGGGGAGGCTTAGGCATGTCAGTATCCTCTGCAACTCTGGTAATTGGAAAACGCGCGCTGCTTATTCATCAGTCGTGGTTGGCGCCGGAGTAACTTTGATATGTGGTTTCAAATCGGGATTGGACAGCGCTAACAGATTTAGCGTTGCACCGCCGAACCGTCGAGCGAACTCGTCGTCCAGTGAGTAACCGTAGTCGGCGAGAGGCAATTCCATAGGAAAGAGACGTTGAGTAACGGCCAGTATCTTTTCAACGTCCAGGGTATACGAGATGAGCGCCTGCTTTTCTTCGGACCACATGACGACGACACATCGCTTGTTTGGGTGGTTTGCCATTAATAGTCTCTACATTGATCCGGCCCATTTTCATGTCGAGGCTAGCTCTGAAATGTATGTTGTGGGCACAGTACATAAGCCCAGGAGTATCGATACATGTTCTCTGCTATTACGCATGCGCCCGTTCCGGTTACTTTTCGTCGCACTGAGGCGGCTCGGGATGCCCGATTGAGTCCGGATGAGGGGTGACGCTGATGTATTGCTTCAATTCCGGTTGATGCACGGCCAGAAGGCCGAAGATAACGCCTCCGATGGTTCGGGCCGATTCATCATCAAGTTTGAAGTCAACATCTTCAAGAGGCCATGGAACAATCAGGGCGGAATCCATCCGTCTGGCAAGCGAGTCCCGATACAGCGTGCAAATTTTCAGTGCCTGTTGATCTTCGTCGTAAGCGATGACGACGCATCGCGGTGGCCTTTTTTCCATCTCAATCCCGTCCTCTCAAACTGACCAGCCGTCACGGCAGCGGGAATTGATCCGGCTTCACGCGCAGGCGCTCTTTAAGCCCGGGGTGGTAGATCGAGAGGATGCCGAGAGCACATGCCCCGAGGCGATTGGCGACGTTCTCGGTCAGCTCACCGCCTGGAATGGCATCAAGACGCCACGGAGCGACGACGGCGTTCTCACGCAGCGGCGTGAGGTCTGAGTCTTTGAGCGAGCACATTTCGAATTGCTGAAGTTCCTCGTTGAATGAGACGACGAAAGAGTGTGGTGTGGGCATGACCTGGAATCCCCCGCATTGGTTGTTGAGTCGGAACGCCGTCCATACCCAAGTCAGATCAGCGGGCAAACGTATCATGGCGTCGAATCGCGTATGACAAAAGAATGAGGCCCCGAAACCGCTGCAAATGCTGAAGTACATCTCTGGCAGCCTCGGGAGCGCACTTCGTGGCAATTGACGATAGCGTGCAACATTGTGGGAGACTGTTATCGTCCTGGTCGATGTATTGCTTGGTTCGCAGCCAGGAATTGATCCGGGCCCTTACCAGGCCGTAGGTCTATTTCCATGGGACATCGGGCGACCGACGATCGGACATGACCGGAAGTAAAACCCCGAAGCCTCGCCGTTGAGCGACAGCGGCACCAATACTCGCCCGTCAGAGAATCAGATCGACAGGCTCATTTCGCGCCGCCCGGACAAATCCCCGTTCGTTCAATGCGTTAGTGCGCTTGTCAGAGAGTTTTCAACAGGCTCTTCAACATAAACTGGGGATAAGTACGCCATGCTCCCTACGGAATCCCATGTTTAGTTCGGCACGTTGGCATTTGTCGCCGTATCCGACGCCGCCGAAGCCGCAGCCGCAGGCAACGACGCTCCCACCTCACTCACCGGCGGATTCCCCATCGCCTGAAACAACGCCGCCGTGTCGGTCAGCCGCGCGCTCGTATAGCGGATCTCGTCGAGCTGCGCGTTGCGCCACTGCTGCTCGCTCGAGCGCGTCGATGCAACGGGCAGCGCGCCGAGCCGGTAGCGCGCCGACGTCTCGTTGAACACGCCCTGCGCCGAGCGCGCGGCGACGTTGGCCGCATCGAGCGATTGCGCGTCGTGATCGAGTGCGGCGAGCGTATCGGCGACGTTCTGGAACGCGGCGAGCACGGTCTGCTTGTACTGCGAGACCGTGGCCTCGTAGGTGTCCTGGGCCGCGCGGCGCTGCGCGAAGAGCGCACCGCCATGAAACAGCGGCTGCGACAGCGACGCGCCGAGGCTCCAGATCGCGCCCGCGCCCGACAGCGCGACCGGCCAGCTAAAGCCGCCTTGTCCCATCGACGCCGACAGCGACAGGCTCGGGAACATCTGCGCGGTCGCCACGCCGACGTCGACCGCCGCGGCCTTCAGCGCGGCGTCGGCGGCCTGAATATCGGGCCGCGAACGCAGCAGTTCCGAGGGCACCACGACCGGCACCTGCTCGGGCAGATGCAACTGCCCGAGATCGAGATCGGCGGGCGCGGCGTCCGGCGTGCGGCCGAGCAGCACCGCGAGCGCGTGGCGCGTCGTCAGCCATTGCTGCTTCAGCGCCGGCAGACTCGCCGACACGCTGGCCGCACTCTGCTGCGCGTTCAGCAGATCGGCATGCGATACCGCGCCGAGTTCATAGCGCCGCGCGGTGTCGCGCGCCTGATCGTTGGCGAGGCTCACAAGCCGTTCGGTCGTGTCGATCTGCGCGTGCAACGCGGCACTCGTGAGCGCTGCGCTCACGATGTTCGCGGCCAGCGCGCGGCGTGCGGCATCGAACTGATAGACCTGCACGTTCACGCGCGCGGCAAGTGCCGCGTTCGCGAGGCGCGCGGCGCCGAACAGGTCGAAGGTGTAATGCGCCTGCAACTGGCCGACGAACACGTTGTACAGAAACGTGTTCGGCCCGGCTTCGGGAATCGCGAGCGCGCGATTGCGCGTCGCCTGGCCGCCCGCGTCGATGGTCGGCAGCAGCGAACTGCCGACCTGCGCGCGCAACTGCTCGCGCGCGGCGGCGAGACTGCGGTCGGTGGCCGCGAGCGTCGGACTGTTGCGCAGGCCTTCGTCGACGAGCGCGTTCAGCGCATCCGAGCGGTATAGCTTCCACCACTCGGGCACCGGCTGCGCGCCGCTCACGAACTGCTGCGCGACGCCTTGCGCGGGCACGGTTTGCGTCGGCAATGCTTCGGCGCCGTAGTGCGCGGGCTGCGGCATCGCGGGCGGCTCGCCGCTCGGTCCGAACGAGCAGGCGGCGAGCAGGCAGGTGACGCTTGCGATGCTCGCGGCGAGCGGGATGCGTGGGATGCGGGCCCGCGCATCGAAGCGCGGGCGGCGAGGGAGTGCGGGAATCGCCATGCGGGTGCTCATGCTCAGTTTCCGGTATGCGCGCCGCCGGAGCCGGCGGGCGTCGGCGGCTCGCGCTCGTCGGTCCGCACGCGGAACGACGCGGCATACAGCGCGGGCAGATAGAACAGCGTGAGGATCGTCGCGCTCGTGATGCCGCCCATCAGCGCGGTCGCCATCGGCCCGAAGAAGTTCGAGCGCAGGAGCGGGATCAGCGCGAGCACGGCGGCCGCGGCGGTCAGCGTGATCGGCCGGAAGCGCCGCACGGTCGCGCCGACGATCGCATCGAAACGCTTGTGTCCCGCGGCGATGTCCTGTTCGATCTGATCGACGAGAATCACCGAGTTGCGCATGATGATGCCGAACATCGCAATCACGCCGAGCATCGCGACGAAGCCGAACGGCTGGCCGAACAGCAGCAAGGTGAGCGCGACGCCGATCAGCCCGAGCGGCGCGGTCAGCACGACCATCAGCACGCGCGCGAAGCTTTGCAGCTGGATCATCAGCAGCGTCAGCACCGCGATCACCATGATCGGAATCTGCGCGTTGATCGAGGTTTGTCCCTTCGCGCTTTCCTCGACCGAGCCGCCGATCTCGATGCGGTAGCCGACCGGCAGCGTCGCGCGGATCGGTGCGAGCGCGCGGTCCACCGCGTGCGTGACGTCGATGCCTTGCGCACCGGCCGCGACGTCGGATTGCACGGTGATGGTCGGCTGGCGGTCGCGTTCCCAGATCACGCCGTATTCGAGGTCGTTGCGCAGCGTCCCAAGCGTGCCGAGCGGCACCGGGCCGTTCGGCGTCGGCATCGCGAGCGCGGTCAGTTGCGACGGGTCGACGCGCTCGGCGCGCGGCGCGCGCAGATCGACGCTGATCAGCTTGTCGCGTTCGCGATACTGCGTGACCGTGTAGCCCGAGAGCGTCATCGCAAGGAAGCTCGAAATGTCTTCGGACGTCACACCCAGTTCGCGCGCGCGTTTCTGGTCGATCTCGAAGTGCGCCGAGCGCTCGGCCGGTTCGTCCCAGTCGAACTGCACGTTGCGGGTGCCGTTGTTCGCGCGCATCGCCGCGGCGACGCGCTCGGCGATCGAGCGCACGGTCGCGATGTCGTCGCCGCTCACGCGGAACTGCACCGGATAGCCGACCGGCGGCCCGTTTTCGAGGCGCGACAGGCGCGTGCGGATCGCCGGGAAGTGGTCGCGCAATTGCGGTTCGAGCCACTGCGCGAGCTTCTCGCGATCCTTGACCGACTTCGCTGTGACCACGAACTGCGCGAAATTGGGCTGCTGCAATTGCTGATCGAGCGGCAGATAGAAACGCGGCGCGCCAGTGCCGACGAAGCTGACCGTGTGGTCGATCTCGGGGCGGCCTGCGAGCGTTTTTTCCAGGCGCTCGGCCTGGCGCAGCGTCGCGTCGAACGACGCGCCTTCGGGCAGCCGCACGTCGATCAGCAATTCCGGCCGGTCCGAACTCGGGAAGAACTGCTGCGGCACGAGCGAGAAGCCGGCCATCGCGAGCACGAACAGCAGCACCGTGATCGCGAGCACGACGAAGCGCCGCTCGATGCACCAGCCGATCCAGCCGCGCAGACGCGTATAGAAGCGCGTGTCGTAGATGTCGTGTTCGTGATCGTCGGGCTCGTGCGCATGGCGCTTGCGCTCGGGCAGCATGTGATAGCCGAGTAGCGGAATCAGCACGACCGCGGCGAGCCACGACGCGATCAGCGCGATCGCCGAGACCTCGAAGATCGAGCGCGTGTATTCGCCCGTGCTCGATTTCGCGAGCGCGATCGGCAGGAAGCCGGAGACGGTCACGAGCGTGCCGGTCAGCATCGGAAACGCGGTGCTCGTGTAGGCGAAGGCCGCGGCGCGCGCGCGGTTCCAGCCTTGTTCGAGCTTGACCGACATCATCTCGACCGCGATGATCGCATCGTCGACGAGCAGCCCGAGCGCGAGCACGAGCGTGCCGAGCGACACCTTGTGCAGGCCGATGTCGAACAGGTACATGCACAGCGCGGTGACGGCGAGCACGACCGGAATCGAGATCACGACGACCATGCCGGTGCGCACGCCGAGCGACACGAGGCTCACGATCAGCACGATCGCGACCGCCTCGGCGACGGCTTCGAGGAAGTCGTCGACCGAGCGCGCGACCGCGTGCGGCATGCTCGACACTTCGACGAGCCTGAGGCCCGCGGGCAGCGCCGCGCGCAATTGCGTCATCTGCCGGTCGAGCGCCTGGCCGAGACGGATCACGTCGCCGCCCGGCTGCATCGTCACGCCGATGCCGAGCACCGGTTTGCCGCCGAAGCGCATCTGCGTGACGATGGGATCGTCGTAGCCGCGCTTGATCGTGGCGATATCGCCGAGACGGAACGTGCGGTTGTTGATGCGGATCAGCGTGTCGGCGAGTGCGTTGACGTTGTTGAACTGGCCGCTCGGGCGCACGAATACGCGGTCGTCGGTGGTGGTCAGGGTGCCCGAAGGTGCGATCGTGTTCTGCGCGTTGATTGCCTGACCCAGTTGCTGCGGCGAAATGTCGAGGCGCGTGAGTTGCGTGTTGGCGATCTCGATGTAGATGTGCTGATCGGGGTCGCCGAAATAATCGACCTTGCCGACGCCCGGCACGCGCAGCAGCACCGTGCGCAACTGGTCCGCGTAATCGTGCAGTTGCGCGGGGGAAAAGCCGTCGCCTTCGAGCGTGTAGATGTTCGTGTAGACGTCGCCGAACTCGTCGTTGAAGAACGGTCCCTGAATGCCGGGCGGCAAGGTCGACGCGATATCGCCGACTTTCTTGCGCACCTGGTACCATGTTTCGGGTACCTGACTAACCGGCGCCGAGTCTTTCATCGAGAAGAAGATCAGCGATTCGCCGGGGCGCGAATAGCTGCGCACGAAGTCGATGTAGGGCGTTTCCTGCAGCTTGCGGCCGATGCGATCGGTCAACTGCTCCTGCACCTGGCGCGCGGTGGCGCCGGGCCAGAAGGTGCGGATCACCATCACGCGGAACGTGAAGGGCGGGTCTTCGGATTGCGCGAGGCGCGTGTACGCGAGCACGCCGAATGCGGTGGCGAGCGCGATCAGGAACACGACCAGCGCCTGGTGGCGCAGCGCCCATGCGGACAAGTTGAAGCGTCCCTCTTCATGCGGCGTGCTCATGAAGCGAAGTCCTCGGGATGTAGCGGCGCGATCGTGCGGACCTTCTCGCCCGCGCTCACGGTGTGCACGCCTTGCAGCACGACGCTTTCGCCGTCCTTCAACCCTTCGCTGACGACGATCGTGCGCTCGTTGTAGCGCACGATCGTCACGCGGCGCAGTTCGAGCGTGTTGTCCGCGGCGCGCACGACCCAGACGGCCGGCTGCTGGCTGTCGTGAAACAGCGCGGTGACGGGCAGCGTGAAGAGGCCGTGCTGCGCGGCTGCCGTGGCGAGCGGCAGGGCGGGCGTGACGTCGGCAGTCATGCCGAGCCGCACGTCCGGGCCGGCATCGGCAAGCGTGAGCCTTGCGCGCCAGGTGCGGCTTTGGGGATCGGCAGCGGGCGAGAGTTCGCGCACGCGCGCACTGAACTGGCGGCCCGGCAACGCGGCCAGCGTAACGCTCGCGCTTTGCCCGACCGCGAACGCGGCGAGCGCGCTTTCCGGCACGTCGCATAGCACGTCGGTGTCGCCGCTCCACGCGAGGTTGTAGACGGCCTGGCCCGCCGATACGTTCTGGCCGGTGTCGGCCTGTTCCGCCGTGATGACGCCCGCATGACCGGCGACGAGCGTGGTGTACTGCAACTGGTTCTTCGCGAGCGCCAACTGCTGCTGCGCCTGATCGCGTTGCGCCTGCGCGGACGAGTAGGCGTTGCTGGTCTGCTCCAGTTGCGCCGGGGCGATCAGGTTCTCTTTCGCCTGGGCCTTGTCGCGCTCGAATTGCTGTTGCGCATAGACGAGATTGTGTTGCGCGGCGTCGAGTTGCGCCTGCGCGCTGGCGGCGCTTTTCTGCGCATCGGCGGGATCGAGCAGGGCGACGACCTCGCCGTTTTTCACGACATCGCCGAGCCGCACGCGCCGCTCGATGATCTTGCCGCCGACCCGAAACGACAGCGGCGTCGAGTAGCGCGCCTGCACTTCGCCGGGCAGCGACGCCGCCTGCAGCGCCTCGCCGTCCGCATGCACGGCGAGCGCGACCACCGGACGCGGCGCGGGTGCCGCGGCTTCTTTCTTCGAGCAGGCCGCGAGGAGCGCCGCGCCTGCCAGCACGACGGCACACGTGCGGAGCAGGAGGCCATGACGCATGGACGGGGGAGACTGCTGGCGCATCGCAGACGATGCGGGAGAACCGGGACGCTTCACAATTACCCCAACTGGAGACAGCGAACGAACACGGCAAGCCGCGGCGGCCCGCCAGCGAGGACCCGTGCGCCGATCATGCAAATGGCATACGGAACCGACTCTGAATGATGCCTTGCATTCTAATACACAGCTGTATTTGAATGTCGAGGTGAATCGGAATTCTTTTCGGTGCTAGACTTGCGCCCATGAAACGGCAACGACTGACAAGAGAGCAAAGCAAGGACCAGACGCGGGAGCGTCTGCTCGATGCTGCGCAGACGACTTTTATGAAGAAAGGTTTCGTCGCGGCGAGCGTCGAAGATATTGCGGCGGCTGCGGGCTATACGCGCGGCGCGTTCTATTCGAACTTCCGCAGCAAGACCGACCTCTTTCTCGAATTACTGCGGCGCGATCACGAAACGATGCAGGCGGGGCTGCACGCGATCTTCGAGAGCGCGGCGTCGCGCGAGGAGATGGAAGCGCGCGTGCTGCATTACTACAGCACGCTGCATCGCGAGAACAAATGCTTCCTGCTGTGGGTCGAGGCGAAGCTGCTCGCGGTGCGCGACGGCCGTTTCCGGCCGCGTTTCAACGCGTTCATGCACGAGAAGCTCGAACAGCTAGCCGCGTATATCCGCGAGTTTTCGGTGCGGGTCGGCACGCCGCTGCTGATGCCGCCCGAGCAACTGGCTATCGGCCTGATGGGCCTGTGCGACGGTATGCACTTCTTCTATTCGGTCGATCCGCAGAATGTGCCGACGGAGAAGGTCGAAACGGTGCTGGCGGGATTTTTCGCGCGTGTGGTGTTCGGGCGCGAGGCGTGAGTTTCGGCTTGGGGGAATGCAGGGGGACTGCGCAGCCGGGCTCCCTCGAAGGTGGGTAGCCTTGTGGCACGGCGCGCGATCGTCAGATGGTCGCGCGCAGTTGAAATTGCGCCGAAGCGAAGCGGAGGGAAATGCGGTGAAGCCGTATTGAATTCGCGCAAGAATTACAAAAACGCGCGCAATCTACGAGCAGACCAGGCGAACTGAACGAGCGCAACGCGCGACCCAGTCTGGATCGCGCGTCGGATACGACAAAACGGAAACAGCGAAAATCAGTCGACCGGCAATTGCGCGCAGAGGTCGGCGGCCGGTGCCGCGCAAGCGAACGCATATTGGCCGCTTGTATTGATGATCTTTTCCCCCGCGTGCAGGGCGACCTTGATGTCCGGGCAACGCTCGTAACCGATGTAGGCCGAGCTGGCCGCAGCGGACCAGCAGACAAGCGTAAACGCGATTTTTTCCAGAAGATGAAAGCGATGTGGCATGGCGGTAATTTCCTTTTGGCCGCCATTTTACCAGTTAACTAGGGTTTATACCTAGCTAAAACCCATAATAGACTCAAAAATAGTGGTGCGGCAGTCAAGCCGCATCGAACCTGACGGGAATGTCATGTCCAGGTCAGGGTTGGGACATGATCCGATCGATACAATCGGTTCATCGGGCAAACCCGCGCGCGCTCCTGGCGCACGGGTCGACAGGCGGCAAGCTCGCGCCGGCCCGGCTTTACCGAGGCAGGAGTCGTCCCATGAATCAACTGCAGTCGATGCGCGTGTTCGTCAAGGTGGCGGATCTCGGCAGTTTCGTCGGCGCGGCAGGCGCACTCGATCTGTCGACCGCAGTGGTCACGCGGCACGTGGCGGATCTCGAAGCGCGGCTCGGTACGCGCCTGCTTAACCGCACCACGCGTCGTCTGTCGCTGACCGAGTCCGGCGCGACCTATCTGGAGCGCGTGCGCCATATTCTCGCGGACCTCGAAGGCGTCGAGCAGATGGTGGTGGCGCGCAATCACGAGCCCGTCGGCACGCTGCGCATCGTCGCGCCGGTCGTGTTCGGGCTGCATAGTCTCGCGCCGGTCGTGCAGTCGTACGCGGCGCGCTATCCGGACGTCCTGCCCGATGTCACGCTCGCCGACCGCAACGTCGATCTGGTCGAAGAGGGTTTCGACGTCGGTATTCTGGTCGCGCGACACATGCGCAGCGCGAGCATCGTCACGCGGCGTTTGACGACCGGCTACATGACGGTCTGCGCAACGCCGGCTTATCTCGCGCAGCATGGCACGCCAACGCGCCCCGAGCATCTGCTGCAGCATTCGTGTCTGAGCCGGCCGGCCGAGCAGAGTGGCGGCGAGGAGCGCGTGTTCAAGGGGCCGGACGGCGAAGTGCGGGTGCGGCCCGTCAACGCGATCGCCGCGAACAATACCGAAATGCTGCGGCAGTTCGCCTTGCTGGGCATGGGCGTGGCGATCCTGCCGAGCTATCTGATCGGGCGCGATCTGGCGGCGGGGCGCCTCGTGCGTCTGCTCGACGATTACAGTCTGCCGCCGATCGAAATCACGATTGCCTACCCGAGCCGTCTGCATCTGCCGGCGAAGGTGCGCACCTTTATCGACCACCTGGTCGATCATTTCCAGCCCGGTAGCGGTCTCACGCGCGATTCGCGCGGCGTGGCGTTCGCGCCGTCCGTCGCGGAGCCGGTGTTCGGCATGGCGGGGGCCGACGATTTCGACGCGCCCGAACTGCCGGATGCATTGCGTGAAGCAGACGAACCGGCGCGCCGCGTACCGCATGCATCGCGTGCCCGGGTGGCGGCGCCGCAGTTCTGATTTCCGTCTGATTGATCGCGGCGTGCTGCTCACGGCAGCCAGGACGGCCTAGCTATACGCACGGCTAGCACGGCCAGCGCGGCCGCCGCGCCTAAGCCCCTAGCCCCGGACCATAGTTGCCGCTGATCAGTCGCGTGACCGACGCAATATCCACGTAGTCCTGCTCCGGCATGCCGTCGAGCATCGCCAGCACTTCGTTGCTCGCGCCGGCTTCGCGCGCGGCGTCGACGAGCGCGTCCTTATTGGTCGGAAAGCGGACTTCGCTGAGAAGATCTGCGATCTGCAAATCGATCGATTCGCCGGGGATGTCCGAGGCAGTCATGCGCATGCTCCTGTGCTTGCTGTTGTTATGGCCGCGGCGTCTTCTGCGGAGAGCCCGATGGCATTGCCGGGGGGCCGCGAGCGCATCCGGGCACCATGCGCCCCGGCTTTCATCGTAAAACTATTCAGCCGCTCGCGCCGGGTACGTCGTCGAGTCCGAACTCAGGTTTGCAGATGCTCGTTCTGCCCGGTGAGGCTGCGCTCCAGATGGCGCGATTTCGGCAGCGCGATATGTTCCCATTGCTGCGGACGGTCGTCGGTGCTCGATACGCCGGGGGCAGGCGGCGCGACCGGCGCGGCGTTCGCGCGTTGCGCGAGCGTGGTGGAATCCGCGCTGTCCGGGGCGGTGCGAACCGGGGCGGCAAAGCACGAGGCGGACAGCGTCACCATGGTCAACAGTGTCGAGGTTTTCATCGCCCGACCTCCTAAGCTCATGCGGCGCTGACAGTTGAGCAAACCCCGTGCCGTTCCCGCGTCGAAAGGAAGGCGCAAGCTACAGGCGGCGTGGCGATGCACGGCCGATGCTCATTTACCATCTTAGATGGCAAATCCTGCCATGCGCGCACATTCGTGACAAAACCGCATTGTAGATTTCAGATGATGGCACGAATGCGGCAGCACCGCCTAGCGCGACGGATTCATGCGGAAGTACGCGTCGAGCAGCGATGTCTTGTAGACCACACCCGCGAGCGTCGGATGCGCGGTACTCTCGACCACCGGCAGCCGCTCGCCCTGGAACGCCATGAAGTGCTGCAGCGCGACGCCGAGCGACATGTCCGGCGTGAGCACGTCGAAATGCGGCTGCAGATAATCGGCGGCGGTCTTCGCCGACGTATCGCGTTTATCGAGCAGATCGGACGTGATGTCCTTCAGCGCGACCACGCCGAGAAACGCGCCCGACTCATTGGCGACGTACAGATACTTGACCGGATATTCGAGGAATACGCGCGTCATGTCGTGCACGGTCGCGTTCGGCGGCACGACCGTCTGCGCGGGACGGATCAGCTCGCGCATCTGCGTCGCGCGCAGGCGCGTGCGCTCCTGTTCCTCGCGATTGCGGCGCAGCGTGATCTCGTACATCGAGGTCTTGCCGATCGCGCGCGAGATGAAATACGCGACCACGCACGACACCATCAGCGGCAGCACGACCTGGTAGCTCAAGGTCATCTCGAAGATCATCAGGATCGCCATCAAGGGCGCCTGGGTCGCGCCGGCGAGGAAGGCACCCATGCCGACCATCGCATACGCATAGGCGGCCGAGGTCGCGTGCGGCCACAATTCGTGCATGCCCTGGCCGAACAGCGAGCCGACTGCCGCGCCGACGAACAGCGTCGGCGTGAAGACCCCGCCGACCGCGCCGGAGCCCGCGGTCGCCGCGGTCGCCGCGAGCTTGCAGACCAGCACGACGACGAGCGCGCTCCAGGTCCACGGCGAGTGCAGGATCGAGTTCACGACGCTGTAGCCGTTGCCCCATACCTCGGGCTCCCAGGTCGAAATGATGCCGACGATCAGGCCGCCGAGCGCAAGCCGCAGCGGTAGCGGCACAGGCAGCTTGCGAAAGCTCGCCTTCGACGCGTCGAGCAGCCGCAGGAATTGCGGCGCGGCCGCTCCGCACAGCGCACCGAGCGCGACGAAAAGCAGCACTTCCACGCCGGTCACGGTCGGGAACACCGGCATTTCGTACGGCGGCTTGTAGCCGGCGAATTCGCGCATCGTGATGTTCGCGACGACGGCCGCGACCACGACCGGCCCGAAGCTCTCCATCGCGATCGAGCCGAGCACGATCTCGGTGACGAAAAACGCGCCCGCGATCGGCGCGCTGTACGCGGACGTGATACCGGCCGCCGCGCCACAGGCCACCAGAAGGCGCAGCCGCGGCGGATCGAAGTGGACCCAGCGGCCGATCAGCGAGGCGCCGAGCGCGGCCAGTTGCACCATCGGACCTTCGCGGCCGATCGAGCCGCCGCTCGAAATCGTGAACAGCGACGACACGCTGCGCCACAGGCTCAGCCGGACCGGCACGACGCCGTCGCCGATCGCGACCGCTTCCATGTAGTCGGTGTGCGCGCATTTGTCGGCATGACGCTGGGCGACCAGCAGAAGCAGGCCGGCGATCAGGCCGCCCGCGGCCGGCAGCCCGATGCGCATGGTCCACGGCAGGCTGCGCGCCATGTCGACGAAACTGCCGACGCGCCCGGCCATCGCGAATTGCAGCAGCTCGATGCCCTTGCGAAACACGATGGTGGCAAACGCGCCGGCGATGCCGACCACGACCGACCAGACCAGCATCGTGTGGGCATCGGAGAGACGGAACAGGCGTTGGGCGCGGGTGCGCAGCTTCAGCAGGAATGAAAGCACGTCGACGGTACGGGGCGTGAGACAGGGTTGAGGAAGGCGCACCACAACAGCAGCGCGCCCGCCTTCGATGGCGGGCGCGCTGTCGCGGATGGGCGGGTATCGGCGGCGTGGATCAAGGCGCCGCCTTGTCGAGTTCCGGGTAGTGCCGGAAGACGCAGGCTTCGTTGTGCTCGATGCGCCTGTCCGAGTTCAGATACGCGGCGATGTTCGGCCGCGCCATCACCATGTCGTGCAGCGTGGCGAGCCGCGGATAGTGCTCGCCGAAGCGCTTCAGCGCGCGCGGAAACGCGTACAGCAGACCGTCGATCAGCTGGAACATCGACAGATCGACGTAGCTGAGCGTATCGCCGACCATGAAGCGCTCGCCGGCCGGGTTCTGCTTCAGCACGCGCTCGAAGTACGCCATGAACTTCGGCAGGCGGTGGTCGATGAAGTCGTGCGCGCGCGCTTTCGCGGCGTCTTTCTGGTCTTCGTAGTAGAGCGAGCTCGAGAGCGGGTGATGCGTGTCGTGCGCTTCGGTCACGACGTCGGCGATCGTCAGTTGCAGGCCGTTCGCGACATAGCGCAGGCTTTCGGCCGCCGGCGCGAGATTCAGGCGCGGGCCGAGATAGAGCAGGATATTGGTGGTCTGCGAGATGACGAGATCGCCGTCTTTCAGGAACGGCGGCGCGAACGGCGGATACGGCTCGTCGGGGCTCGCCAGCAGCGCCATCATCGCCTCGGTGCCGAGGCCCTGCGAAGGCTTGCCGCGCGCGACTTCGACGTAGGCCACGCCGGCTTCCTCGAGGGCGAGCCGCACGAATTCGCCGCGGCCCTGCAGGCCGTCCCAGTAATAGAGTTCCAGGCTCATCGATCGATCCTCATTCCGGTTGCCCGCACGCGCTGCCGGAACAGCGCGCGCGGGCGGGTTGCATGAGCAAAGTTCGCAGCAACGAGTATGCCGCGCGAACGCGCCGAATGGGGCGCCGGAATGCGCAAAACCCCGCGCGCGGCGGGGTTGGCGTCAAGGCGGGAGCGGCCTAGCGGAACAGGTACTGGACGGTCCATGTGATTCCCAGTCCACCCGCGATCAGCCACACGTACAGGATCAGGCCGGTGCTCAGCGCTCGCGGGCCGGCTTCGCGAATCTGCGAGAGGCGGGTTTCGATGCCGAGCGCGGTCATGGCCATCGTCAGCGCGAAGGTGTCGAGCAGGTTCAGCGTCGACGTCGCGTTCTCCGGCAGCACGTGTAGCGAATTGAGCACGACGCAGGCGAGGAAGCCGAGCACGAACCAGGGGATGGCGAGCTTGCGCGGCGTGCTATTGGTATTGCCGCCGAGATTGCCGCTCGCGGTGCCGTCCTGCGTGCCGCGCGCCGCGCGGTTCACCCACAAACCGACCACGAGCAGCACCGGCACCAGCAGCATCACGCGGGTCATTTTCACGATCGTCGCGATGTGGGTCGCTTCGGGGCTCACGTTGCTGGCCGCGCCGACCACCTGCGCGACCTCGTGGATCGTGCCGCCGAAGAAGAGGCCCGCGCCGACCGTATCGAGATGCAGCCAGCCGGCCTTGAACAGGATCGGGTAGAGAAACATCGACAGCGTGCCGAACAGCACGACACTGCCTACCGCCATCGCGCTCTTGTGCGGCTTCGATTGCAGCGTCGATTCGAAGGCGAGCACGGCGGCCGCGCCGCAGATCGCGCTGCCGGCGGCGGTCAGCAGCGCCGTGTCGCGGTCGAGCTTCATGATCTTCATGCCGGCCCACGTGCCGATCGCGAGCGTGCTGACGACGATCAGCACCGACTGCGCGAGCCCCGGCAGGCCGACCTGGGCGATTTCCTGCAGGCTCACGCGCAGGCCGAAGAACGCGACCGCGATGCGCAGCAGCTTGCGCGCCGAGAAGTTGACGCCGGCCGCCCAACTGGCCGGCATGCCGTCGCGCAGCGCGTTGCCGTAGAGCGCGCCCGCGACGATGCCGACGATCAGCGGGCTCAGGCCCAGCCCGGCAATCGCCGGCATCGCCGCGATGCGCGTGACGGCGGCCGCGAACAGTGCGACGAACAGCACGCCGTTGAGCTGGCCGCGGGTCGAATGCGCGGCGGTGACGGCGGTGAGCGGTACGGTTGGGGTGGACATGGTGAGCGCCTCGGTATCCGGCTTGGCTGGCTGATTGCAACGGGGCTAATCCTAAATTAGATATATCGATATGAAAAATCATGATTTAGAATGTGAAATATCGGTACAGCAGATATTTAGTCAAGATGACCCCGGATCAGCTTATAACTTTCGCCGCCGTCGCCGAGCATCGCAACATCAGCCGGGCGGCGGTGGCGCTGCATCTGTCGCAGCCGGCGGTGTCGGGCCAGTTGCGGCAGTTGCAGGACGAATTCGGCGAGCCGCTGTATCAGCGTGACGGCCGCGGCGTGCGCCTGACGCCGGCCGGCGAGCAACTGGCGAGCTATGCGGCACGGCTGCGCGACACCTGGCGCCAGGCGCATGCGTATCGCGACGCGCTGCGCGGGCTCGAACAGGGCACGCTGCGGATCGGCGCGAGCACGACGCCGGCCAGTTATCTGCTGCCGTATCTGATCGCCGAGTTTCATCAGCGCTACCCGGAGGTGACCGTGCATGCCGCCGACGGCAACACGACCGAGATTGTCGGCGCGCTCGGCGCGGTCGATATCGCGATGGTCGAAGGGCCGGTCGGCGACGATCTGCCGCCCGGCACGGCCGTGCATGCATGGCGCGAGGACGAGATCGTCGCGATCATGCCGAACTCGCATCCGCTCGCGCAGCAGGCGAGCGGCGGGCGCATCGGGCTCGCGGCGTTCGGCGCCTGCCCGCTGGTGTTGCGCGAGACGGGCTCGGGTGTGCGGCAGACGGTTGAGCGTGAGTTCGCGCGCGCGGGCGTGCCGATGCGCGTGGCGCTCGAAATCGCCGGCGTCGAGGGCGTGAAAGAGGCGGTGCGGGCCGGCATGGGCGTGGGCTTCGTCTCGGCGATGTCGATGCGGCATGAGAATGGCGCGCTGCGTCTGCTGTCGCTGAGTCCCGAGCCGCTGACGCGCCGGCTGTCGATTCTGGTGCCGCATGCGAATGCGCCGTCGCGCGTGGTCGAGCAGTTTCTGGCGCTGTGTCTCGCGGAAGGGGGCGGGTGAGTTGCGGTTGGCAGGATTTGTGTGGCGGCCAGGAGCCCGATTGGCTCGATGCGCACTGTGCGAGCAGTTGCGAATCACGGAATCGTGTCTGGCGCGGTTCGCATGCTCTCGTGCCTGCTCAGCCTGGGGATTTCCTCTATGGTGCGCAGCGGCGGTCCCGCGCACTATTCGGGCATCGCAAGCGCCTCGGCGCTTTTTTTCGAAATGCTTTTGGAACCGGTTCCAAGTCACAGTTTCCAGGCAGAATGGAGCGGATTCGACATGTCTGATGCAATGGAGATCGTGATCGTCGCAAGCGCGTTCGGCATGGACGCGGTGCGGGCGGGCGGTCATCTGAAATGGGCGCGCGTGGCGCGGCAGGCGGGTGCGGCGGGTTTCGAAGTGCGCCGCGAACTGTTCGCGAGCGACGCGGACGCGGTTCCCGGGCAACTGCGCGCGCTTGGCGCCGCGCTCGCGGAGCTGGGCCTGTGGTCGGTGTTTTCCACGCCCGCTTCGCTGTACACGTCCGCTGGCCGGTTCGATGCCGAGGCGCTGCGTCTCGCGCTCGACGAAGCCACGGCACTCGGCGCGCGCTTCGTCAAGCTGCAATTGGGCGGCTTTATCCATGATGCCGAGGGCGCGGCCATCGCCGCGCAACTGATGCGGGCGAAGCAGCAGGCGCGGGGCGCGCAGCCGAGGCTCGTCGTCGAAAACGGGCAACTGGCCGAAGGCGGTTCGCCCGCGCAGTTCGTCGGACTGTTCGACGCGCTCGCGCGCGAAGGCCATGCGGGTCGGCTCGGCATGACCTTCGATATCGGCAACTGGGCGTGGCTCGATGTCGCGCCGCTCGACGTGGCCGAGCGGCTCGCGCCATATGTCGAATACATCCATTGCAAAACAGCGGCCGGCGAGGGTGCGCGGCGATTTCCGGCGGCGCCGGCCGAGGACGACGCGCAGTTCCGTGCCGTGCTTGACCGCTTGCCGCGCCATGTGCCGCGCGGCATCGAGTTTCCGTTCGACGTGAGCCGGATCGGGACGGACGCCGCGCGTTACGTCGAATGGCTCGCGAGCGTTTAGGCAACAGGCCACGACGCATAACTCCACAGCAACGCAACACCGAGTACCCAGCACCCGCACCACCCAGGAGCCCAGCATGACCCACCCCCATCCCGCCCTCGACGTCATCACCTACGGCGAAGCCATGGCGATGTTCGTCGCCACCGAAACCGGTCCGCTCGCGGGCGTCGGGCAGTTCGCGAAGCGCATCGCCGGGGCCGATCTGAATGTCGCGACCGGCCTCGCGCGACTCGGCTTCAAGGTGGGCTGGATGAGCCGCGTCGGCGACGATTCGTTCGGCCAGTACGTGAGCGACACGCTGACCAAAGAGGGCATCGATCAGCGCTGCGTGAGCACCGACGCGCGCTATCCGACCGCCTTCCAGCTGAAGTCACGCAACGACGACGGCAGCGACCCGGCGGTCGAGTATTTCCGCAAGGGCTCGGCGGCGAGCCATCTGTCGCTCGACGACTACGTCGCCGATTACGTGCTCGGCGCGCGCCACTTGCACCTGACCGGCGTCGCGCCGGCGATCTCGGCGAGTTCGCGCGAACTCGCGTTCCATCTGGCTCGCGAAATGCGTGCGGCGGGCAGGACGATCTCGTTCGATCCGAATCTGCGCCCGACGCTGTGGCCCTCGCGAGAGGCAATGGTCGACGGGCTCAACGCGCTGGCCGCGCTGGCCGACTGGGTGCTGCCCGGCATCGGCGAGGGCGAGATTCTGACCGGCTATACGCAGCCCGAGGACATCGCGAAGTTCTATCTGGAGCGCGGTGCGCGCGGCGTGATCGTCAAGCTCGGCGCGCAGGGCGCGTACTACCGCACCGCGAGCGAGGCCGCCGTGATCGCGGGCCAGCCGGTCGCGAAGGTCGTCGATACGGTCGGCGCGGGCGACGGCTTCGCGGTCGGCGTCATCAGCGCGCTGCTCGAAGGCCGGACGCTGCCGCAGGCGGTCGCGCGCGGCAACCGGATCGGCGCGCTGGCGATTCAGGTGATCGGCGATTCCGAGGGTTTGCCGAGTCGGGCCGAGCTCGACGCGCTCGAACTGGCCGACGGGGCGCGCGTCGCGAATGCGGCGTAAGGCGGAATCGGGCATGGCCTGAAATGACCTGAAGCCGCGTGTCATGCGAAGTGAACGTCACTCGAATCTGAGCGGTATGTGCCCCGTATGTGCCCCGAACGTATCGGTGGAACGCATCGCGAGCGGCGGCAGCAACAGCAGCAATAGCAACGACAGCAGCAACAGCACCAGCGTCCGCGCACCCTCGCGCCACCTCGACCACAACAACAGCACGTACCGCGCGCCACGCTTTTTCATCATCGTTTAGGGAAGCCGTACAAGGAGACACCCATGACCTCATCACTCGCGATTCGCCGCTGGTGGACGATCATGCCGATCGTATTCATCACCTACAGCCTCGCCTATCTCGATCGCGCGAACTTCGGCTTTGCGTCGGCGGCCGGCATCAACGACGATCTCGGCATCGGCAAGGGCCTCGCGTCCCTGATCGGCGCGCTGTTCTTTCTCGGCTACTTCTTCTTCCAGATTCCGGGCGCGATCTACGCCGAGCGCCGCAGCGTCAAGAAGCTCGTGTTCTGGAGCCTCGTGCTGTGGGGCGGCTGCGCGGCGTTGACCGGCATGGTCAGCAACATCCCGTCGCTGATGGTGATCCGCTTCGTGCTCGGCGTCGTCGAAGCCGCCGTGATGCCGGCGATGCTGATCTTCATCAGCAACTGGTTCACGAAGAGCGAGCGCTCGCGCGCCAACACGTTCCTGATTCTCGGCAATCCGGTCACGGTGCTGTGGATGTCGGTCGTGTCGGGCTATCTCGTGCATTCGTTCGGCTGGCGCCAGATGTTCATCGCCGAGGGCGTACCCGCAGTCGTCTGGGCGGTCTGCTGGTGGTTCCTCGTCAAGGACAAGCCCGAGCAGGTGTCGTGGCTCACGCAAGAGGAAAAGGACGCGCTCGCGCAGACGCTGCGTGCCGAGCAGGCCGCGATCAAGCCGGTGCGCAACTACGGCGAGGCGTTTCGCACGCCGGCCGTCGTCAAGCTGTGCGCGCAGTATTTCTGCTGGAGCATCGGCGTGTACGGCTTCGTGCTGTGGCTGCCGTCGATCCTCAAGAACGGCTCGTCGCTCGGCATGGTCGAGACCGGCTGGCTGTCGGCGCTGCCGTATCTGGCCGCGACGATCGCGATGCTTGCAGCTTCGTGGGCATCGGATAAACTCAACCGCCGCAAGGTGTTCGTGTGGCCGTTCCTGCTGGTCGGCGCCATCGCGTTCGCGGCGTCGTACGGGCTCGGCTCGTCGCACTTCTGGGTCTCGTATGCGCTGCTCGTGATCGCGGGCGCCGCGATGTACGCGCCGTACGGCCCGTTCTTCGCGATCGTGCCGGAATTGCTGCCGAGGAACGTCGCGGGCGGCGCGATGGCGCTCATCAACAGCATGGGCGCGCTCGGTTCGTTCGTCGGCTCGTACGTGGTCGGCTATCTGAACGGCGCGACCGGCACGCCCGCCGCCTCGTATGCATTCATGAGCGTGGCGCTCGTCGCCGCGGTGATCCTGACGCTCGCCGTCAAGCCGGCCGCCGTCGAACGACGCGACTCCGCTCGCTCCACCGTCGCAAGGAAAATAAGCTGATGAAGAAGATCGTCGCCTGGAAGGCCTTACCCGAAGACGTGCTCGCGTATCTGCAACAGCATGCGCAGGTCGTGCAGGTCGATCCGTCACGGCATGACGCGTTCGTCGCCGCGCTGCGTGACGCCGACGGCGGCATCGGTGCGAGCGTGCAGATCACGCCGGCGATGCTCGACGGCGCGAGCCGCCTGAAGGCGCTCTCGACGATCTCGGTCGGCTTAGACCAGTTCGACGTCGACGACCTCACGCGCCGCGGCATCGTGCTCGCGCATACGCCGGACGTGCTGACCGAATCGACCGCCGACACCGTGTTCGCGCTGATTCTCGCGTCTGCGCGGCGCGTCGTCGAACTCGCCGAGTGGGTCAAGGCGGGGCAGTGGCGCGCGAGCATCGGTTCCGCGCAGTTCGGGCTCGACGTGCAGGGCAAGACGCTCGGCATCGTCGGGCTCGGGCGGATCGGCGGCGCGGTCGCGCGGCGCGCGGCGCTCGGCTTCAACATGACGGTACTCTACACGAACCGCAGCGCGAATCGCGAGGCCGAACAGGCCTATGGCGCGCGGCGCGTGGAGTTGGCCGAACTGCTCGCCGAGTCCGACTTCGTCTGTCTGCAGGTGCCGCTCACGCCGCAAACGCGGCATCTGATCGGCGCGAACGAGCTGCGTGCGATGAAGAAGAGCGCGATCCTGATCAACGCGTCGCGCGGCGCGACCGTCGACGAAGCCGCGCTGATCGAGGCGCTGCAAAACGGCACGATCCACGGCGCGGGGCTCGACGTGTTCGGCACCGAACCGGTGCCGGCCGATTCGCCGCTGCTGACGTTGCCGAATGTGGTGGCGCTGCCGCACATCGGTTCGGCGACGCACGAGACCCGCCATGCGATGGCGCTCGATGCGGCGCGTAATCTCGTGGCCGCGCTCGACGGCACGTTGACGAAGAACATCGTCAATCGCGCGGTGCTGGCGAAGTAAGGACGGTCGCGCGCGAGATCGATGCCGAAGCGCGCGCCGAGCCCGCCAACCGATATGAACGATGAACCTGTAAGCCGATGAGCACGCCATCCGCCACGCCGCGCCGCGCGACGATCACCGACGTCGCGCGCGAAGCCGGCACCGGCAAGACCAGCATCTCGCGCTATCTGAACGGCGAGATGAACGTGCTGTCGCCCGAGCTGCGCGCGCGCATCGAAGCGGCGATCGAGCGGCTCGACTATCAGCCGAACCAGATGGCGCGCGGGCTCAAGCGCGGACGCAACCGGCTGATCGGTATGCTGGTCGCCGACCTGACCAATCCCTATTCGGTCGAAGTGCTGCAAGGTGTCGAGGCGGCTTGCCACGCGCTCGGCCTGATGCCGCTGATTTGCCACGCGGCCAACGAAGTGGAGATGGAGCGGCGCTACCTGCAACTGCTCACGACCTATCGCGTGGAAGGCGTGATCGTCAATGCCCTCGGCGTGCGCGAGGAAACGCTGCGGCCCGTCGGCGAGGGCGGGATTCCGGCCGTGCTCGTCGATCGGCAGGTGGAAGGACTCGTCGCCGATATGGTCGGGCTCGACAATCGCGCCGCGGCCGAACTCGGCACGCGGCATCTGCTCGAACAGGGTTTCGAGCACATCTGGTTCGTCGTGCAGCCGTTCGAACAGGTCAGCTCGCGGCATCTGCGCGTGGAGGCGTTCGGCGCCGCGCTGCATGCGCAGAACCAGGCGCGCGGCCATACGCTGGTGTTGAATCTCGCGGATGCGGCCGAGGTCGAGCGCAGCCTCGCGGAACTGGATCGCGCGATCGAGGCGGTGAGCGGCGGTGACCTCGGCCGCAGCGTCGATAGCGACACCGGCAGCATGAGCGGGACCGGAACCGGCAGCGTGAGCGGCCAGCACATCGCGAATAACGCGCACGCAACCGCCCGCATCGCGCTATTCGCGGCCAACGCGCCGGTCGCACTCTGTCTCGCCCTGCATCTGAAGGCACGGTACGGCGCGCACTGGCAAAGCCGCGTCGCGCTCCTCTCCATCGACGACCCCGACTGGGCCGAGCTCGCCGGCGTCACGACGATCCGTCAGCCGACCTATGAAATCGGCTATCGCGCGGTCGAGTTTCTGCACGAGCGCATCGAGGGCGGGCAAACCGGCGCGCGCGACTGTCTGCTGCCGGGCGAACTGATCGTGCGCGCGTCGACTTCGCGCTGATCTGCGATCATTCGGGCTGCGGCGCGCAGCGGGTGCGCGCCGGTCATCGCAAGGAAATTCATGGTCGTCGCACCACTTACTCTCGCGAGCCTCGTGCTCGCCACGCTCGTTATCGCCGCGTTGCCGTTCCTGATCTACCGGCAGTTGCGCAAGCCGCTTGCGCTGAAACCGCGCGACGCGATCGCCGGCGTCGCTGTGTTCGCCTTGTTCGCGATGGTGATCGAGCGCGCCTTGCACGACTACCTGCTGCGCGGCAACCAGACGACTGCCGCGTTTCTCTCGCATCCGCTGGCTTTTGTCGTGTACGGCGCGCTGGCCGCGGGCATCTGCGAGGAAGTCGGGCGGTTTGTCGGCATGCGCTTTCTCGTCAGGCGCGCGATGGCGAAAGCGGCCGCTGGCACGCCCCGGGTTGCGGCGGGCGAAGGCCGTCCCGATGCCAAAGCCGACCTCAAGATTCGCGCGGGCGCGCAAGCCAGCGCACGCACGGCCGCCTTGCGCGCGGACGATGGCGCCGCGCTCAGCTACGGCCTCGGCCACGGCGGGGCGGAAGCGTGGATGGTCGGCGTGCTCGTGCAATTCCAGTGGATGCTGTTTGCGATCCTCGAAAATCGCGGCCAGCTCAGCGGCTACCTGGGCGACCTGCCGGACGAAGCGGTGATGCGCATCCATCTGATTCTGGCGAGCCTCACGCCGCAGATGGCCGGTGTCTTCGCGATCGAACGCGCGGCCGCGCTGGTGTTTCAGATCGGCCTGTCGGTGCTGATGTGGCGCGGCATGCAGGCGGGCTGGCGCGGCATCCTGCCGCTCGCGATCGTGCTGCATGCGCTGATCGACGTGCCCGCCGCGCTGTTCCAGGCGCGGCTCGTGCCGCTCGCAGTAGTGGACGCCGTGTATGCGGTGCTGGCGGTGATCGTGGTCGGGGTGCTGGTGCGCCGGTATCGGCGGCCGGAAGCGGGTGAGGCAAGGGCGCATTGACGGAGAGGGCGGCGGGGTGGCTGCGAGTGGCGCGATAATCTGTCGAGCCCTCGCTGCGCCACGCGCCGCATCGGACCGATGGGCGCCGGATGGCGGGTAGAAGGGCGGGCAGTGGGCAAACGATAGCCGTGAGCGCCTCGCTATCGACCGTGCCTTTCTCTAAAATGCGCCTACCTTTTTCCAGTATCCCGATTTTGCGGCGGCCTTCATGGAAGCTTACCAATACGACTGCGCGAATCCCGAGTTCGAGGAGCTGGCGCGCGTCATCAGCGATCTCTTTCCCGAGCAGACGCAGTTCATCCAGCGCGCATCCGACGACGGCACGCCCACGCTGGCGATCCACTGGGTGGCGATGCGCTTCGGCTCGACCGCGCGCCGTATCGAGATGACGGTGGTGATCGCGCCGGCCGCGCTCGCGCGTTATCGCGCGTTGCCGGCCCGGTTGCGCGGACGCAGCTTCGCGGTGTTGCGGGCGTATGTCGAGGCGAGCCTCGGCTCGCTCGAAGAGATGTATGCGAACGGCGAAGCCGTGCCGCGCGACGTCACGGTGGATCTCGGCGACGAATTCGCCTGACGCGCGTCGCTCGCTGCGGTGCTAAAACGGTTCGGGGCCGATCCGGGGGGCAGCCGGAACGGCGCAACTGGGATGCGCTCGATTCGCGATTCGACTTGCGGTTCAATTCGCGGCTCAGTTTGTGACTCGATTCGCGGCTCAATCCGCGAGCCGATACACCTTCGCGAAGCGCGCGGCTTGCACGACGCCGTAGTCGCCGGGCGCATATTGCATGACCCAGTCGCCGGCCGCGCCGTGCAGCACGTCGCCGCCGGCGGCGGAGCGGGCCAGCGAGAAAGCTTCGTTCATCTGCCGGGCCAGCACGACGGCCGGGCGATTGCGATAGGCGCCGGGCTCGCCGTGCGCGAGGGCCGGGTCGGCGGGCACGTATTTGGCGTCGAAGCGTTCGCGCGACACGACCCAGCGGTCGCCGGTCGAGCCGGTGATCAGCGCGTCGCCGCGCGCGTAGCGATTCGGGCCTTCGAGGCTCATTAACTGGCCTTCGACTGCGGCGAATTCGACGCCGACCGTTTCGTCCTTGACGACGCGTTGGGCGTGCGGATCGTCACGCAGATCGAGATTCCTGAGTTCGGTCATGAAGCGGATGGATAGTTGAGATTAGAGCGCGGAACGGCCGTGGTGCGTTGCCGTTTTGCGTCGAAAACTGAAGCCCACGGTTGTAGCGGATACCGCCGCACGCCGCGCACCCGAATCATGCCAGATGCGTTTGCGGGCCGGGCTGTTTTGAGATGAGACGCGCCTTGTTTCCGGCGGTGAAAAGAGAGCGGGCGAGAGCAGCCGACGTACGAGCAGGCGCACACAAGGACGAAGGTATGCACGGGCTTACCGCCTGCGCGCGCAGGCGGACGTCCCGCGCAAAAACGCCGATCGGCGCGAAGTGATGAGGCCAACGTTACAAGGCCAAAGCCACGACGCCGACATGACGCCGTAAAGCGGACCGACCGGAGATCGAAGACCGGAGACCGTGGCCCGCTTGCGCGGCGAACCTCGCCGCGCAAGCGTCGATGCCTTACTGCTTCGCCGCCGCGTCGCTTGCCGGTTCCGCCGCCGCCTTGCCGGCCTTGCCCTTGCCGTGATGGCCGCCGCGATGGTGAGCGCCGCCTTCCGGGCCGCCGCGATGGAACGTCGCGTCGGCGAGCTTCTTCTGCTCCGGCGACATGCTGCTATAGAGCGGGTCGAACGCGTCGACGAGCTTCTTCATGCCGTCCGCATGCGCCTGGGCGATCTGCGCGTACTGCTTCATGTCGTCGAGCGCGCTCACGTTCGCCGCGGCCTTGCGCTGCTGGAACAGCTGGCCCATCGTCTCGCCGTTGTCGCGCATCACGTCGGCGAATGCCTTCCATTGCGTTTCCTGTGCCGATGTGATCTTCAGTTGCGAGTGCAGATAGGCGATGCGGTCTTCGACGTTGCGTGCGTAGCCGGCCTTGGCCGCCGGGGCCGAGGCGGTGCTTTCCGGGGCCGCCGCGGGCGCGGAAGCCTGGGCGAACGCGCCGCCCATCGAAACGGCCGTAGCCAGCATAACCAGTGCTTTTTTCATCGAAACTCCTGATGTCGGTTCGTATTGGGACAAGGCGCGCGGCGGCGAACCGTCGCGCACCCATGGCGAATAGCGGCGCACGGCGACCGGCTGCCGCATCCGCCCGTCACCGCTATTAGTAACACGATATGCCTACAATACGTTTCCAGTGCGACAAACGCTTACAACCGAAACGAAAGGGAAATGGGCTGCGGGGCTGTCCACAGCCGATTTCGCACACCGTTGTCCAGCCTCTTGCCGGGACGCGCGATAATCCGCCATACCGCCGACCCACTTTCCTTTCCTTCGATGAGACCACCGCGCCTCGATCAGCTCGACGACCTCGACCGCAGCCTCGTTGCCCTGCTGCAAGCCAACGCCCGCGAAAGCGTCGCCAGTCTCGCGCGCCAGCTCGGCATCGCGCGCACGACCGTGATCGCGCGCATCGCGCGGCTCGAACGCAGCAACGTGATCGCCGGCTATAGCGTGCGGCTCGGCCAGGACGTGCTCGATTCGAGCATCGTCGCGTATGTCGGCATCATCATCGCGCCGAAGTACGGGCCGGCCGTGCAGAAGCGCCTCGCGAAAATGCCCGAGGTGCAGCTGCTATGCGCGGTGAGCGGCGAGTTCGATTACGTCGCGTGGCTGCGCGCCGATTCGCCCGAGCGGCTCAACGATCTGCTCGATCAGATCGGCGGTCTCGAAGGCGTCGAACGCACGACGACGTCGATCATTCTCGCGCGCAAGATCGACCGAGGCACGGTATGAGTCGGCTCAATCGACCATTCACGTTAACGGCTTTTTAATGATTTTTCGACAGATCGTCTGACGGCTTCGTCATAACGTCGAACTTTATGGTCATAGCGCAGCATTTTGCGCATATGAACTGTTCTCGCTTCTTCCTACACTGTCCTTGAAGGGTTCGGCCCGCGGGCGCCGCATGCCATGCGCGGCGCGCCTGCCTGGCTCGGAGACGGCACACGGACAACAAGGAGAAGCACATGAAAGTAGCGATTGTTGGCGCGGGTCTGATCGGTCACACGATTGCCCATCTGTTGCGCGAGACCGGCGACTACGACGTCGTCGCATTCGACCGCGATCCGCACGCGCTCGATAAGCTCGCCGTCCAGGGCATTCCGACGCGGCGCGTCGATTCCGCCGATGCCGCCGCGCTGCGTGCCGCGATCCAGGGCTTCGACGTGCTCGTCAACGCGCTGCCGTACTACCTCGCGGTCAACGTCGCGTCGGCTGCAAAGGGCGCGGGCGTGCACTATTTCGACCTGACCGAGGACGTGCGCGCGACCCACGCGATCCGTGCGCTCGCCGAAGACGCCGGGCATGCGTTCATGCCGCAATGCGGTCTCGCGCCGGGTTTCATCGGTATTGCCGCGCACGAACTCGCGAACCGCTTCACGGAAATCCGCGACGTGAAAATGCGCGTCGGCGCGCTGCCGGAATTCCCGACCAACGCGCTGAAGTACAACCTGACGTGGAGCGTCGACGGTCTCATCAACGAGTATTGCCAGCCCTGCGAAGCGATTCGCGACGGCCGCACGCTGTGGGTGCAGCCGCTCGAAGGTCTCGAACATTTTTCGCTCGACGGCATCGAGTACGAAGCGTTCAACACGTCGGGCGGTCTCGGCACGCTGTGCGAGACGCTGGCGGGCCGCGTCGAATCGCTCGATTACAAGTCGGTGCGCTATCCGGGCCATCGCAACCTGATGCAGTTCCTGCTCGAAGACCTGCGTCTGTCGAGCGACCGCGACACGCTGAAGACGATCATGCGGCGCGCGGTGCCGGCGACCGAGCAGGACGTCGTGCTCGTGTTCATCACGGTGAGCGGCATGCGCGACGGTCAGCTCGTGCAGGAGGTGTTCACCCGCAAGGTCTTCGCGAAGACCGTTGGCGGCGTGCCGATGAGCGCGATCCAGATCACGACGGCCGGCGCGATGTGCGCGGTGCTCGATCTGTTCCGCGAACGCAGGCTGCCGCACCAGGGCTTCGTGCGCCAGGAGCAGGTGTCGCTCGGCGAATTCCTGGCGAATCGTTTTGGGAAGCTCTACGAAGGGCAGCCGTTCGAGGCGAGGGTGCGGGCGGCGGCCGCGGTTTGAGGGCGTGCCGGTTCGAGGGTTGAAGGTTTTGATATGTCGGGATGAGGGGCGTCGCGGTCGAGCCGACGGGCTGCGACGCGCTCATGGAGCCTGAGCGCATCCGCGCAAACTTTATCGCACGTGCGGTTCGTCATCTGCCTGGTTCATCACCCGTCAGGCAACGAGCCGCGCCAGCAGCGCATCGTAATCCGCCTGCGTCGGCGCGGTGTTGTCGAACATCAGCAGATCGTCGCAAGCCGCGCCGCTCGGCACGAAGCGCCGTTGCCGGTACTCGTCCCAGTGCGCGAGCTTGTATGCGTCGTTCGGATTCGCGCGTGCGACGATCCGCTGCCGCGCCGTGTCTTCCGACGTGTGAACCCAGACGACACGCAACTCGACGTCTTGCGCGACGCCGAGCCATGCGTGATCGAACAGTTTGCGCTCGCGTACTTCGCGCGACAGCGGTCCGATCACCAGTGCGCTGATGCCAAGTTCGAGATTGTCGCGCGCGGTGTCGATGAGCCCGCGATACTCGGGGTCGCGCAGATGCTGCAGAAAAAGCGGGCTGTCGCGGTCGTTCGGATCGCCGGTCAGCATTGCCATCGCAGCCGCGCTGTAGCCGCCGAACAGCGTGTCCTTGTCGAGCAGGCAGAAGGGTTGGCCGCTCGCCTTCATCAACGGCGCGAGCAGCTTTTTCGCGAGCGTCGTCTTGCCCGTGCCCGCATGACCGCAAAAGAAAACCAGCGACGTCACGAAGGCGAATCTCCCGATGCAGCGGCGTCCTCACCAGGGGGCTGCGGATCGCGCGCGAACTTGCCGTTGGTCTCGAGCCACATGACGTTGATGATGCCGAAACCGAGGGCCACGCCCACGCCGAGAATCCAGGTGAAATACCACATCGCAGTCTCCTTGAACACGCGTCCGGCGACGCGTGCATGAAGCCGGCATGAAGCGGCATAAAGGCCGGCAAACGAGGGCGGCGGGGCGCGGCGCGTAATCGCAGGGCTTGTTGCTGCGGCCTCGCCCGCGTCCGACTCCGTCCGGTTTCCCGCAGCGGATGCGCCGAAGTACGGTACGGCGCGCACCGCAACGCCCGCACGCGGCCACCTTCAGGTCGATCATGAAGAAGAACGCCGCGCCACGCAAGAGGCGCGGCCCCTGGCCGTTCGGCCAGGCTGGCGGAATGGTCGTGCGTTGCTATCATGCAGGGCAGTCATGCGAGCGTTCGCGCGCTTTCGCGATGCGCTCGCGTGCGCGGATGGCGAGCGCGTCACCGATCTGAATTAGTGCCGGCCGCGACGGCCGACTTGCGAAGCGCTGATGCGCGAGGCAAGGCGAAGCGCGAGGCGGACTTCGTTTTCAAGGTAATCCGAACATGCTGATCAATTGCGCCGCCTATCAGGACGGCCGGAAACTCGCCGACATCGAGATCGAGAACATCAGCGACTACGTCGCGCGTCCCGAGTGCTTCGTCTGGGTCGCGCTGAAAGACCCGGACGCCGGCGAACTCGCGATGATGAAAGACGAGTTCAATCTGCACGAACTCGCGATCGAGGACGCCCAGAACGGCCATCAGCGTCCGAAGATCGAGGAGTACGGCGATTCGCTGTTCGCCGTGATGCACACGGTCGAGACCGACGACGACGGCGAACTGATGATCGGCGAAGTCGACGTGTTCGTCGGCAGCAACTACGTGCTGTCGGTGCGCCGCGGCACGCGCACCGGCTTCCAGAACGTGCGCGCGCGCTGCGAGCGCGAGCCGCATCTGCTCAAGGAAGGCTCGGCGTTCGTGCTGTATGCGCTCGTCGATGACGTGGTCGATCGTTATTTTCCGGTCATCGAGGCGATGAGCACCGAGCTCGAAGCGCTCGAAGACCGCATCTTCGACAAGAACGATTCGGCCGCCTCGCGCGCGATCGTGCAGGACCTCTATTCGATGAAGCGCCGGCTCGTGATCCTGCAGCACCATATCGTGCCGCTGCAGGAAGCGCTCGGCAAGCTGACGGGCGGGCGCATTCCGAGCATGTGCTCGGGCATGCAGGCCTATTTTCGCGACGTCTACGACCACCTCGAACGGATCGTCCGGACCATCGAGGGACGCCGCGAAATCGTCGTGACCGCGGTGCAGGTCAATCTCGGCATGATCTCGCTCGCGGAGAGCGAGATCACCAAGCGGCTCGGCTCGTTCGCGGCGCTGTTCGCGGTGCCGACGATGATCGCGGGCATCTACGGGATGAACTTCGAGCGGATTCCCGAACTCCATTTCAAGTACGGCTATCCGGTCGTTCTGCTCGTCATGCTGGTCATCGACGTCGTGCTGTTCCAGCGCTTTCGCAAGGCCGGCTGGCTGTAGCCGGCCCCGGTTCAAGGGCGCTCGCGCAACGGATGCGCGGCCGCTTCGCCATGCACGAACAGGGCGCGAGGAAGGACGCGAGAAAGCGCGGGCGCCGGCGAGGCGACGCAAGCGGTACCGGATGACGTGGCAAAAAATGTCACAAATTGGCTAAAAAGTCGTAGTGAAAGCGGTTCCATAACCAGCGGCTCCGCATTTATTCAGCAAATGCTCAAGAAAGTCGCCGGGCTGCCGTTAAATCCGGAGATAAGCGTCATGGCCGATCGATCGTGGCGCGCCGCGGCGGGCCACACACGGGGCGACAAGCACGAGCGGCGTGCAGGATGGGCGAGGTGTGAGGTGCGGAGCAAGGCGGCGCCGCGGACACGACCTTGTCCGCCAACCCCTCGGTGCCGCCCGCGAGCGGCAAGCCAGCCGCACACGGTCCGATCGACCGCGACGAAACTGCATGGGATGGGAGTCAGCGCCGAAGCGCACTCCGATCGACAGGAGAGCAACAGGTTATGGCGACGATCAAGGATGTAGCGGCTGTGGCGGGCGTGTCGTTCACGACGGTATCGCATGTGGTGAACAACTCGCGCCCGGTATCGGCCGACGTGCGCGCGAAAGTCGAACACGCGATCCGTCAACTGCACTATGTGCCGTCGGCGGTGGCGCGCTCGCTGAAGGCGCGCGCCACCGCGACGATCGGACTCGTGGTGCCGAACAGCACGAACCCGTATTTCGCGGAACTCGCGCGCGGCATCGAGGACGGCTGCGCGCGCAACGGCTACTGCGTGTTCTTCTGCAATTCCGACGACGACCCCGCCAAGCAGCGCAACTATCTGCGCGTGCTGCAGGAAAAGCGCATCGACGGGCTGATCGTCGCGTCGGCCGGCGATGACGCGGTGCTCGCGCAGACGCTCGCCGACTCGCGCGAGCCGCTTGTCGTGGTCGATCGCAACATCGAGGGGCTCAACGCGGACCTCGTGCAGATCGACCACGAAAAGGGCGCCTATCTCGCGACGCGCCATCTGCTCGAACTCGGCCACGCGCGGATCGGCTGCATCACGGGGCCAGTGCAGACGGCGGTCAGCGCGATGCGTGTGCACGGCTTTATCCGTGCGATGACCGAGCGCGGCATCGAGATTGCGGATGGCGCGATCGTCGAAAGCGATTTTTCGGGCACGGGCGGCCATCGCGCGGCCGCGCAACTGTTCGAAACGGTCAGGCCGACGGCGATTTTCGCGGGCAACGACATGATGGGCATCGGCGCGCTGCGCGCCGCGGCCGAGCGCAATATCAGCGTGCCGCGCGACTGTTCGATCATCGGTTTCGACGATATCGAGCTCGGGCGTTTCACGTTTCCGTCGCTGTCTACGGTCGGGCAGTCGGTGCGCGCGCTCGGCGACATGGCCGCGCAGACCTTGATCGAGCGGATCGCCGAGGCTTCGTCGGGCAATGGCGCGCGCGCGCCGGCGAAGCGGCGCGTGGTGTCGCCGCGCCTGATCGTGCGGGAGTCGACCGCGGCGTGGGCGGGCGAGGCCCGGCGCGATCAGGCGGCGTGACCGTGCGTATGAGTGACCATGCGCATGAGGCGGCGCCCGCACGAAGAAGTGCACCTATGACGCTTGGCACGCATGAAGCGGCACCTGCATAAAGTAACGCACGCATAAGATCGCCACCACGGCAGGCATCCGGTAGCGGTTCAGCCTCGCGGCGCACAACGGAGACAGGCAAGTGGCACACAACCAAACGGCTGCGCGCGTGACGGTGGTCGGCAGTCTGAACATGGACCTCGTGGTGCGCGCGCCGCGTCTGCCGCATCCGGGCGAGACGCTCGCCGGCCGCACGTTCGCCCAGGTGGCGGGCGGCAAGGGCGGCAACCAGGCGGTCGCGGCCGCGCGGCTCGGCGCGCGGGTGTCGATGCTCGGCTGCCTCGGCGCCGATGCGAGCGGCGCGCAGTTGCGCGCCGGCCTCGAAGCGGAAGGGATCGATTGCACCGCGCTCGAAACCGGCGCCGAGGCGAGCGGCGTTGCGCTGATTACTGTCGATGACGCGAGCCAGAACGCAATCGTGATCGTCGCGGGCAGCAACGGCGAAGTGACGCCCGCGACGATCGCGCGCCATGAAGCGGCCATCGCCGCCGCGGACGTCGTGATCTGCCAGCTCGAAACGCCGCCGCAGGCGGTGCGCGCGGCCCTTGCCGCAGCGCGCCGGCTCGGCAAGATCGTGATCCTCAATCCCGCGCCCGCCACCGGACCGTTGCCGGCCGACTGGCTGCCGCTCGTCGACTATCTGATTCCGAACGAACTCGAAGCGGCCGCGCTAAGCGGCCTGCGGGCCGATTCGCCCGACGCCGCCGCGCAGGCCGCCGCCGCGCTGCAAGCGGCCGGCGCGCGCAACGTGCTCGTCACGCTCGGCGCGCGCGGTGTGCTCGCCGCGCTCGAAGACGCGGCCGCCACTCACTACGATGCGCCGAAAGTCGCTGCGGTCGATACGACCGCAGCCGGCGATACGTTCATCGGCGGCTTCGCGGCGCAACTCGCGCAGGGCGCGAGCGTCGGCGCGGCGATCCGCTTCGCGCAGCGCGCCGCGGCGCTTTCGGTGACACGCGCGGGCGCCCAGCCGTCGATTCCGACGCGAGCCGAGGTCGACGCTTTCACCTCATTCGCCTGAGTCCGCCTCGCCTCGCCTCGCCTCGGCAAGGCAAGGCAAGGCAAGGCAAGGCAAGGCAAGGCAAAAACAAAACGCCGCTCGCTTTCTCCGCCTGCGCCAAAACAGGATCAGCCGGCTTCGCCTCACCCGGCGTCCCGCGCCCGGGTTCTGCCGCGGCAACCTCAAAACTCACGCGCCACCCAGCCTCGCCAGCGCTCGCTGCCTGCCCTGATCTCACCGTTTCAAAGCCCAACTCGCTTTCAACTGCTTACAACGTCTTTTTTCATGGACTTGAGCGTCGCGGGCTTCAAATGCTTCAAGTCTGCGAAGGCCCTGCCGTAAACGGGACTGGAAGCACGCACACAACAAAGCGCCGGAACCCGATTGTCACGCCGCCGCCATGCTGCGAATGCCGCCTCTCACTTTGCACAGCCACAGGAACACCATGTTGAACAAGGGCATTACGATCAAGGCGCGAATCGGCCTCACGATGGCTTTCCTCGCCGTGTTGCTGGTCGCGATCAGCGTTTTCGGCTTATTCGGCATCAGCCGTTCGAATAGCGCCTACCAGGACACCTTCACCAACGCGATGCCGAGCGCGACCGCCATCGATAACGCCGAGGTGTACACGGCGCGCGAGCGGCTCGTGCTCGACCGCGCCGCGTTCATGGGCGGCTCGCCCGAAGTCGCGGCGACGCTGGAGCGCGCGCGCCTGATGCGCGAGACGTCCGACACGTGGTGGAAAAAATATCTGGACCTGCCGCGCGACGCCAATGAGGACCGGCTCGCGCAGGACGTCACGGCGAAGCGCGACGCGCTGCATCAACGCATGGACGCGTTCGCGGCGGTCATCGCGGCGAACGATCATGACAAGATGGTCGGGAGCGGGAAGGGCCTGCAGGAGGATTACAACGCGCTCTCGCTCGCCGACGACGCGCTGCGCAAATTCCAGTTCGACTCGGCGAGGCAGGGCTACGACTCCGCGCAAGGCAGTTTCGACCTGTTCCGCATGGTCAGCATCGGCTCGCTGGTGGCGGGCGTGATTGCGGCGCTGCTGTCGTATCTGACGCTGAGCCGCGCGATCTCGCGGCCGCTCGACGAAGCGCTCGGCCACTTCGACGCGATCGCGGCCGGCGATCTGCGCCGGCCGGTCGTCGTCACGTCGCGCGACGAAATGGGGCAACTGCTCGACGGCATCGCCAGAATGCAGCGCAGCCTCACCGAAACGGTACGCAGCGTGCGCAGCGGCAGCGAGTCGATCGCGACCGCGACGCGCCAGATCGCCGCGGGCAACATCGATCTGTCGTCGCGCACCGAGGAGCAGGCGTCGGCGCTGCAGGAAACCGCGTCGAGCATGGACCAGCTGACCGGCACGGTCAAACAGAACGCCGACAACGCGCGCCAGGCCAGCTCGCTCGCGGCCAACGCGTCGGAGATCGCCAACAAGGGCAGCGCGGTGGTCGGCCAGGTGGTCGGCACGATGGGCGACATCAACCAGAGCTCGGCGAAGATCGCGGACATCATTTCGATCATCGAGGGCATTGCGTTCCAGACCAATATCCTCGCGCTCAACGCGGCCGTCGAGGCGGCGCGCGCCGGCGAGGAAGGGCGCGGCTTCGCGGTCGTCGCGGGCGAGGTGCGCAGCCTCGCGCAGCGCTCGTCGGCGGCGGCCAAGGAGATCAAGGAACTGATCGACACCTCGGTCGAGCGCGTGCAGTCGGGCTCGGCGCTCGTCGACGAGGCGGGCCGCACGATGACCGAGATCATCGGCGCGGTGCAGCGCGTGACCGACATCATGGGCGAGATCGCGGCGGCGTCGGAAGAGCAGAGCGGCGGCATCGACCAGGTCGCGCGCGCGGTCACGCAGATGGACGAGGTCACGCAGCAGAATGCCGCGCTCGTCGAAGAGGCGGCGGCCGCGGCGGCGTCGCTCGAAGAGCAGGCGGCGCACCTGCGCACGGCCGTGGCGGTGTTCCAGGTCGATGACGGCGGGCAGCACCCGCAGCGCGTGCAGACCGCCGGCGCACCGAGGCGCGCGATGCCGGCGGGGGCGTCGGCGGGTTTGTCCAATACCGTTCGCGCACGCAAGTTCATGCATGCCGGTGCGCCTGCCGCCCTGCCGGGCAAGGCTTCGGCGGCGATGACGTCCGCGATGGCATCCGAAGCGCCGCTGGCGATGGCCGCGCCTGTGCGGGCGTCCACTCAGGCTGCCGCGAGCGCCGGCGGCGATCAGGATTGGGAAACGTTCTGACGTGACGTGCCCGCTGGCGAAGCGCGCGTCGGCTTTGGCTTTCCGCGCTTCCATCTGTTCCAGGGCAACGCGGCGCCAGCGCAGCCATATCGGAACATTCATTCCCGACTAACTCGCCCCGGACAGCCTCTTTCGCGCGTTCCGCGCGGCGGGACGACGACGGGCCACGCCGATGACAATCCACGGATCCAAGACTGCGCATGCGCCCGCATCCGCGGTCTTTTTTATGACACGCGCGTGAATTGACGTTTGCGTGACTCGGGCTCTCCCCGGCGCGCGCCGCGATCCGGTACATTGACGGGCACGGCCACGACCCGAGCCGGCGCCGGCCGGCGCCCCACGTGGCTTGCCCCCGAGCGCGATACCGTCGCGACGCCCCGATGAACCGTTCCATGCGCCAGCCAGAAAGGACCGACATGACGCGATACGATCTTGTGCAACGCCTCGTCGAGGCACGCCGGCAGCATCGCCCGATCGATGCGCCCGCACCCGACAGCCTGCCGCCCGATGCGGCGACCGCCTATGCGATCCAGCAGGCGGTCATCGCGGGCCTCGGCGAGTCGACCGGCGCGTGGAAGATCGGCGCGAAAACGCCGGGCGGCGCCGCGTCGGGCGCGCCGATTCCGGCGTCGCTCGCGGTGCCGTCGCCGGCGCGGCTCGCGCATGACGGGTTCTTCCGCGTGCTGCTCGAACTCGAAATCGCGTTTCGTTTCGACGAGACGATCGAGCCGCGCAACGACGCGTATGCGCGCAACGAGGTGCTCGCGAAGCTTGGCGTCGCGCTGCCCGCGATCGAGATCGTCGACAGCCGCTTCGCCGAGTGGCCCAACGTCGCACCGCTCGCGCAACTGGCCGACGCGCAGAACAACGGCGCGCTGATCACCGGGCATCCGGTCGCGTATGCGGGCCTCGCGCGCAGCTTCGATTTCGTCTCGCCGGAGCTCGAACTCAGCGTCAACGGCCGCTCGCTCGTGCCGGAAGCGACCGGCAATCCGGCCGGCGATCCGCGCGAGCTGCTCGTGTGGTTCGTCAACCATTGCGCTGCAATGGGTATCACGATCGAACCCGGCTGGACGATCACCACCGGTTCGTACGTCGGCGCGCACAAGGTCGGCGAGCCGGGCATCGTGCGCGGCCATATCGACGGCCTCGGCGAAGTGGAAATCGAGCTGACCTGAGCGAACACACCGCAGCGGCGCGCCCGCGCCTGTCACCACCGCTGACGAAGCATCATGCAAACGGCTGCCCGAGGGCGGCCGTTCTGTTTTTCACGACGCCACGCGCTTCGCGCGCATCTAAATCGTTAATGGCCTGCGCGAGGTCGTTGCAACTTTGCGTGGGTCTTTCCGTATACACCTATGAAGGCGTCGTGGTTTGCCGCCGTGAACCAGTCATACGGACGCTTCACGCAACGATGCGTGACTCATGCGTGCAACGCGCGGAACCAAAAGCCATCGCGCGCGGACGAATCGCGTGAAGGTGCGCTAAGCGTGCAACGGACATGTAACAACTGTACATGCGTGTAGACCGCGCGTTCGGCTCGTGCGTTGAGATGGAAAGCCGTCACGCAGCATCATGACATCGGGGCTTTAGAGATGAAATGCGCGTGAGCGGACAGCCGATGCCTGACGACGCGACAGTGCGGGAACGCGATGTGCAACGGCACGCTGCGGCTGCGGTGCGATGACGTGGAAGCCGTGACTCAGGTGACGCAGGTCACGCGATGCGGCGGCACAATGAAGCCGCGCAATAGCGCCAACCGGCGATGCGTTGCTGAATAAAGCAGCAGTGGAGCGGAAGGAGCAGTGAGGGCGTAGCGAGGTGAGGCGGTGTGAGCGGCGATGGCGTCAACGTCATCGCAACATCATGAGCGCTGCAACATGAGTGGGAAATTGTAGGTGCTTGAAACCGGGTTTCCAAGTGAGGATTGGCAGGAAGCGGTTATGGTGCGATTTTCGTAACGTAGTCCGTGAAAAAAAATTTAAAAGGGTTTAGGATGAATTCGAGCGATGTCGTTTCCGAATAGCGCGCCGCGCACGACTTCGCTCCAGACTTCGGCGAGGAGGTAGCATGGATATCTACAGCAGTTTCGCGACCCGCTTCGAGAAAACACGGGAGGACGAACTCTCGCTCGAGGAGTATCTCGCGCTCTGCAAAGACAATCCCGCCGCGTACGCCACTGCTGGCGAACGCATGTTGACGGCAATCGGGGAGCCGGAACAGATCGACACGCGCAACGATCCGCGTTTATCGCGTATCTTCGCGAACAAGGTCATCAAGGTATACCCCGCATTCCGTGAGTTCTACGGAATGGAAGAGGTGATCGAGCAGGTGGTCGCCTACTTCCGGCACTCGGCCCAGGGGCTCGAAGAAAAGAAGCAGATCCTGTATCTGTTAGGCCCGGTCGGCGGCGGCAAGTCGTCGATTGCGGAACGTCTGAAGCAACTCATGGAGCGCGTGCCGTTCTACTCGATCAAGGGCTCGCCCGTGAACGAGTCGCCGCTCGGTCTGTTCGATTACGAGGAAGACGGCCCGATCCTCGAAGAACAATACGGCATTCCACGCCGCTACCTGAAAAGCATCCTGAGTCCGTGGGCGGTCAAGCGCCTGCACGAGTACAACGGCGACATCCGCAAGTTCCGCGTGGTGCGCCGCTATCCTTCCATCCTTCGCCAGGTCGGCATCGCCAAGACCGAACCGGGCGACGAGAACAATCAGGACATCTCGTCGCTGGTCGGCAAGGTCGATATCCGCAAGCTCGAACAGTACGCGCAGGACGACGCCGACGCCTACAGCTACTCGGGCGGCCTGTGCCTCGCGAATCAGGGCCTGCTCGAATTCGTCGAAATGTTCAAGGCGCCGATCAAGGTGCTGCACCCGCTGCTCACCGCGACCCAGGAAGGCAACTTCAAGGGCACGGAAGGCTTCGGCGCGATTCCGTTCGACGGCATCATCCTCGCGCACTCGAACGAGTCGGAGTGGAAGGCGTTCCGCAACAACCGCAACAACGAGGCGCTGCTCGACCGGATCTTCGTCGTGAAGGTGCCGTACTGCCTGCGCTATAGCGAAGAGGTCAAGATCTACGAGAAGCTGCTGCGCAACTCCTCGCTCGCGAATGCGGTGTGCGCGCCAGGCACGCTGAAGATGATGGCGCAGATGTCGGTGCTCACGCGCTTGCAGGAGCCCGAGAATTCGAGCCTCTTCTCGAAGATGCAGGTCTATGACGGCGAGAATCTGAAGGACACGGACCCAAAGGCCAAGTCGTACCAGGAGTATCGCGACTTTGCCGGCGTCGACGAAGGCATGACCGGCGTGTCGACCCGCTTCGCGTTCAAGATTCTGTCGCGCGTATTCAACTTCGACTCGACCGAGGTCGCGGCCAATCCGGTGCATCTGATGTACGTGCTCGAACAGCAGATCGAGCGCGAGCAGTTCCCGCCGGAAACCGAGCAGAAGTATCTGTCCTTCATCAAGGACGTGCTCGCGTCGCGCTATGCCGAATTCATCGGCAAGGAGATCCAGACCGCGTACCTGGAGTCGTACTCGGAATACGGCCAGAATATTTTCGACCGCTACGTGACCTATGCGGACTTCTGGATTCAGGACCAGGAGTTCCGCGATCACGACACGGGCGAGAGCTTCGACCGCGCCGCGTTGAACGCCGAGCTCGAGAAGATCGAGAAGCCCGCGGGCATCAGCAATCCGAAGGACTTCCGCAACGAGATCGTGAACTTCGTGCTGCGCGCGCGGGCCGCGAATGCGGGCAAGAACCCCGCGTGGATCAGCTACGAAAAGCTGCGCGTCGTGATCGAAAAGAAAATGTTCTCGAACACGGAAGAGTTGTTGCCGGTGATCTCGTTCAACGCGAAGGGCTCGGCGGAAGAGCAGCGCAAGCACGAAGACTTCGTCAATCGCATGGTGGCGAAGGGCTATACGCCGAAGCAGGTGCGCTTGCTGTGTGACTGGTATCTGCGCGTGCGCAAGTCGTCATGATGCGCGCGTGATACCGATGGTGTGCCGCCCGTACGGTTTAACCGTACGGGCAACCGGCGAGGCGCAAGCCGCATAGCGTTGCACTGCGCGGCGGGCGTTTCGCGCACCCGAAATATGAGTGCGGCTGCAGGAGATCGCGGCTGCATGGGACGGGAGACCGGGCGTGCTTCATCAAATTATCGACCGCAGGTTGGCAGGCAAGAACAAAAGTATTGCGAATCGCGAGCGTTTTTTGCGCCGCGTCAAGAACTATATTCGCCGCGCGGTTTCGGAGGCCGTGCGCGACCGCAGCATCAAGGACATTCAAAACACCCAGAGCATCACCATTCCGCGCAAGGACATCGCGGAACCGTCGTTCCGTCATGGCCCCGGCGGCAAGCGCGAAATGGTGCACCCCGGCAATTCGGACTATATCCGTGGCGACAAGATCCAGCGTCCGCAAGGTGGTGGGGGTAGCGGTGGCGGTAGCCAGGCCAGCAACGAAGGCGAAGGTCAGGACGACTTCGTGTTCGAGTTGAGCCGCGAAGAATTCATGCAGTACTTCTTCGACGACCTCGAACTGCCGCGTCTCGTCAAAACCCATCTGATGGCCGTGCCGACGTGGAAAAGCATCCGCGCGGGCTGGGCCGCCGAAGGCACGCCGAACAATATCGACGTGGTCCGCTCGTTGCGCAGTGCGCTGGGCCGGCGCATCGCGCTCGGTGCGCCGCTTGTCAACCAGTTGCGCGAGATGGAGCGGCAACTCGAAGAGCTGAAGGCCGATCCCGCCGATCGCCGCGAAGAGATCAAGCTGCTCGAAGACGACATCCACCATTTGAAGGGACGCATCTGGCGGATTCCGTTCATCGACCCGTTCGATCTGCGCTACGTGAATCGCGTGAAGCAGCCCACGCCGTCGAGCCAGGCCGTGATGTTCTGTCTGATGGATGTGTCCGGCTCGATGGACGAGCAGCGCAAGGACCTCGCCAAGCGCTTTTTCATCCTGCTGTACCTGTTTCTCAAGCGCAATTACGAGCGCATCGAGGTCGTGTTCATTCGCCATCACACGCGTGCCGAGGAAGTCGACGAAGACACGTTCTTTCACTCGACCGAAAGCGGCGGCACGGTGGTGTCGAGCGCGCTCGAACTGATGCGCAAAGTCATGGAGGAGCGCTATTCGCCGACTGAATGGAATATTTACGGGGCGCAGGCGTCGGACGGCGACAACTGGACCGACGATTCGCCGAAGTGCCGCAAGATACTCGCGGATGACATCCTGGAGAAGGTGCGGTATTTTGCGTATATTCAGGTGACGCCCGAAGAGCAGAACCTGTGGCTCGAATATGCGCAACTGGCCCTGACCCAGCCGCATATGGCGATGAAAAAGGTGGAAACCGCAGCCGATATCTATCCGGTGTTTCGCGAGCTGTTCGAGAAGCAGGCGGCGACTTCGTGACGGAACGCCCGTTGCGAGAAAGCACCTGATCGATGAAGCGCGCGGCGCGCACTCCTGCGACAAGATTCAGCACAGGTCGTATGAAAGGGCGCCGCGACGCACAAGGCGTGCCGCGGTCACAATGGGGGCATGCCGAGGCGAGGGCGGAACGGTAGCCGTCCGAGCCGGAGCAGTCTGCCATGCTGCAGCACGGGACACGCCGGAACGCCCCGCGAGGGCAAAGGGAAGTCCGTATGAACGTAGCCGATAGAAGGCCTCTGCCGTGCCCGTCCGACTGGACCTTCGAATTGATCGAAGAGTACGACTCGCATATTGCCCGTGTTGCGGAGCAATATGAGCTCGACGTGTATCCGATCCAGCTCGAACTCATCAGCGCCGAACAGATGATGGACGCGTACGCGTCCGTCGGCATGCCCGTGAACTACCGTCACTGGTCGTTCGGCAAACACTTTCTTGCCACCGAAAAGAGCTACCGTCGTGGACAGATGGGGCTCGCGTATGAAATCGTCATCAACTCGAACCCCTGCATCGCGTATCTGATGGAAGAGAACACGATGACGATGCAGGCGCTCGTCATCGCGCATGCGGCCTACGGGCACAATTCGTTCTTCAAGGGCAACTATCTGTTCAAGCTCTGGACCGATGCCCACGCGATCATCGACTACCTCGTCTATGCGAAGAATTACATCGCCGAGTGCGAGGAACGCTTTGGGCTCGACCGTGTCGAGGAACTGCTCGATTCGTGCCACGCGCTGATGAACTATGGCGTGGACCGCTACAAGCGTCCGCAGAAACTGTCGCTCGAACGGGAATTCGCCGCACGCCGCGAACGCGAGGCGTATCTGCAATCGCAGGTCAACGAGTTGTGGCGCACGCTGCCGACGCGGCATACGCCGTTGCCCGAGGAAGTCGAGGAGCGCTTTCCGCCCGAGCCGCAGGAAAACCTGCTGTATTTCGCGGAGAAAAACGCGCCGCTGCTCGAACCGTGGGAGCGCGAAGTGATTCGCATCGTGCGCAAGATCGGCCAGTACTTCTATCCGCAGCGGCAGACCCAGGTCATGAACGAAGGCTGGGCGACGTTCTGGCACTACACGCTGCTCAATACGATGTACAACCAGGGCAAGCTCGAAGACGGCTTCATGATGGAGTTTCTCCATTCGCACAGCAACGTCGTCTATCAGCCGCCGGTCACGAAGCCGTACTACAGCGGCATCAATCCGTATGCGCTCGGTTTTTCGATGATGAGCGACATTCGCCGCATCTGCGAGGCGCCGAGCGAGGAAGACCGCAAGTGGTTTCCGGAGTTGGCCGGCAGTCCGTGGCTGCCCGCGATGCATTACGCGATGCGCAACTTCAAGGACGAGAGCTTCGTCGCGCAGTATCTGTCGCCGCACCTGATCCGCGAAATGCGCCTGTTCTCGGTGCTCGACGACGACATGCGCGATGCGCTCGAAGTCTCGGCGATTCACGACGACAGCGGCTATCAGTACGTGCGCCAGGCGTTGTCGCGGCAGTACGACATGCATCACCGCGAGCCGAACATTCAGGTGTGGGCGGTCAATACGCGCGGCGATCGCAGCCTGACGCTGCGGCACTTCATGAGCGACAACCGGCATCTGTCGTCCGATAGCGATGAAGTGCTCAAGCACATGGCGCGGCTGTGGCAGTTCGACGTGTACCTCGAAAGCGTCGATGAGAACGGCACTGTCAGAAAGCGTTACGAGTGCCGCTATGTGCCGCCTTCGGTGAGGGTTTGATGGTGTGGCGGGTTGGATCCGCCTGAGGGTCCGCCTGATTCTGTTGCTGCGCCGTTTCGCTTCAATCCAAAGCCCTGGCTGGTCTTGCGACTGGCCGGGGCTTGGTGTTTATTGCGAGTGGAGTTTGCGCTCAGGCTTTGCCTTCGGGCATGTCACGATGCGGATGCACGACCTGGCGAACCTATCGCTCGCTTTATGAGTCGTGCCTTCCTTCCAGCGAGGCCGAATCCCATCTGCCGAGCGCTGCGGCATCGGCGAGCATGCCGACCGTGATCGGCACGCGTTCAAGTGCGCCGTGCTTTTTCCTGAAGAGCACGGTGACGAGCGAGAGGATGAGGCCGGACCCTTCGTTCACGAAGTAGCGATCGAAGCTGAAGTCGCCGACGTCGACGTTGAAGGCGTCGAAAAACTTCTCCATGAACGTCTCGGCTTCAATGCCTGTCAGGTCCAGGTCGTCCGTGAGCTTCGTTTGAGCGGTAATCTGCTTGCGCTGCGAGATTCCGGTTCGTGCGCGCACGAATTCTTCGATGGCGCCCAGCCGTTGATGGTCCATTAGTACACCCGGTCTTCCGGTTTCACGAGCAGGTTGTAGTGTCTGATACTTTTGTAGGTAACGGTTGTCGCATCGTAGGCGAGAAACACTTCTCCGATGACTGGGATTGATCGCCCTACGAATACACCGAGATTGTTTGTGAAGAGGATTTTCAGTTTGCGTACGCTTTGCAATGTGAGCGTCGGAAGTATACGAAACTTGATCTCGTAGTCCAGATGCCGGCGAGAAACACGCGATGCGATCGATGTGCCTTTCGTTGTGCCTATTGGTTTGCGCCGTGTTGGCAGGAACGGCTAGCCGGCGAGAATTGCCGAAACGCTCACGAGATCATCGACGCCCAGTCGTTGCGATGCCTCGTCCAGAAAGACCAGAAAGAAGAGTTCAGGCGGAGAGAGATAGGTGTGAACGCCATAATTATAGGTAGTACTCATAGTTCCTCCATTAAATCGTCGGAGGAATATAGCAAGCGCGAATTTCGGGATGGCGCCGATTGTCAAAGTTTGACAATCGGTAGAGAAAGACTTGGCTATGTCGAGACTCAGAGAAGTCCTGTGGCTACCTGTAACACACGCCATCAAGGATGGTGCCATGACACAATAAACCCATACGCCCGTGCGTACAAAACCAACAGAAACAAAATACCCTCAACTCACAACAAGCCGCATCCCCCACGCATGCAACAGATCGCGCAGCGTCTCGGCCTGTTCCATCTTCGCGTCGCCTCGCAGATGAATCTGCACGGCACGGCCCGCGATGCCGTCGATCGGTTGCGCGAGCCATAACTCCACGGCAAGCCCGAGGCCGTCCGGCTGATTGTCGAGAACAGGCTCGATCACGCGCGGTCTGAAACAGGCATGCTCTGACATGGCGAATCCCCTTTGCTGCGATGACGGAACGCCTTTATCGTAATTAGCGGCACGGATAGGGCCAAGCAACAAATACGCGTTTGCTAAGCAAGGAATGCTTAGCAGAAAAATCGTGTTCGACGTCGCACTGATCGGTGCACGCCCGGCACCGCTGTCGTGTCAGGCCGCCGCTTCACGCGGCGCACCGCCGGTCAGCGAAACGATGAAATCGAGGAACGCGCGCACCTTGGCCGGCGGATGATGCCGCGACGGATACAGCGCATATAGCGGATACACCGCGTCGCCCCAGTCCGGAAACAGATCGACGAGCTTGCCGCTCGCGAGCAGCGATTCCGCCCCGAGCCCGGGAATCTGCGCGATGCCCTGGCCCGCGACGCAGGTGCTATGCAAGGTCCCCACGTCGTTGACGGTCAGGCGTCCTTGCGGCGTAATCACGAGCTTCCTGCGGCCGCGATGGAATGCCCACGTGAACGGATAGCCCGTCGACGGATCGCGAAACTTGATGCACACATGCTTGCCGCTTTCGAGTTCGGTTGGGCTCGCGGGCTGCCCATGCTTCTTCAGATACGACGGCGCGGCCACGGTCAGAATGCGCGTGTCGAGCAGCTTGCGCGCGACGAGCGTCGAGATGAGCGGCTCGCCGAAGCGGATCGCGAGATCGAAGCCATCGGCGACCATATCGCCGAGCTGGTCGCGCGTCATGAGTTCGAGCTGCAGATCGTGATGCTTGTCGACGAAGCTGCCGAGCCTCGGCCCCAGCACGAGTCGCGAGAAGAACGGGTCCATGTTGACGCGCAGCCGGCCGCGCACGGCGGTCGCGCCTTGAGCGGCCGATGCCGCCGCTTCCTCGAGGCCGCTCAGCAGCGGCACGATCTGTTCGTAGAAGCGCCGGCCTTCGTCGGTCAGCGTGACCGAGCGCGTGGTGCGATCGAAGAGCCGGATGCCGAGGCGCGCTTCGAGCCGCGCAACCGAACGGCTCACGCCCGATTGCGACATGTCGAGCGCTTCACCGGCGGCTGCGAAACTGCCGCAATCGACGATCGCCGTCAGCACGCCCATGCCGTTGAGCATGCGCTCGTCAAATGGCATCTGAATTCCTTGCAGATATCCGTGATGCCCGACATGCTAACTCGAAAGTCTGTCCGATTTCACACGCTGACGCGCGAAAGTGACACCCGTTGCGCATAATGGATGAGAAACCGGCATGAACGGGTCAAAAGGCATGCTCGGGTGTCAAGCATGCCGCAGCGGCGAAGCGCGCCGGTCGAAGCGCTTATTTGGTCGTATAACCGCCGTTGATCAGAATCGTCTGCCCCGTGATCCACCATCCGTCGCTGACCAGATGACGGATGAAGGGCACGACGTCGCCGATATCGGTGAGCCCGGTTCGGGAGAATTTCGACAGCGCCGCCGCGCTCTTGTGATACTCCACCGCATCCGCGCCTTCCGCCGGATAGAAGAACGGCGTGTCCATTGGACCCGGGCCGACCGCCGTCACCGAAATGCCGCGCTCGCCGAACTCCTTCGCCGCCGCGCGGGTGAAGTGCTCGACGGGCGCCTTGGTGCCGGCATAGGCCGCATAGAACGGCGTGAACGCGCCGAGCAGCGAAGTGACGAGGGTGACGATCTTGCCGTTGTCGGCGACGTGCTTGCCGGCCTCGCGCAGAAAGAAGAACGCCGACTTGGCGTTCACGGCGCTCATCTCGTCGTATTCCGCTTCGCTGATTTCCGTGAATGGCTTCTTCAGCACCTTGCCGACCGTGTTGATCGCGATGTCGGGGCGGCCCACGGCGGCAACGACGTCGGCGAATAACTTCTCCATCGCGCTCGCCTGCGTGAGGTTCGCCTGGAATGCAATAGCCTGTGCGCCGGCCGCCTGGATCGCGGCGACCGTGCTGTCGGCATCGGCCTTGGTGCTCGCGCTGTTGTAATGGACGGCCACCGCTTTCGCGCCATGTTTGGCCAGATCGCGTGCAATCAACCCACCGAGGTTCTTCGCTCCGCCTGCGATCAGGACGGTTTTGCCTGCAATGCTGTGGTCTGCCATATCGTGTCTCCGTCGAAGTTGTGCGGTGTGCGACATGCAACCGCGTGATTCACCGATGATATAGTCCTTAAAAAACAGATAAAGCCCTTAGTTCTGACAGGACTGAACAGAAATACCGACCAATTGCACGCGCCAGCGTCACCTGTTCAGGCGAGCGACGCTCGTCTGCCGCTCGTCTGCGAATACGCCTATGGACCGAATCGACCTGCTCCGTATCTTTGCCCGCGTCGTGGAGTGCGCCAACTTCACGCGAGCCGCCGACACCCTGGCGATGCCGCGTTCCTCCGTGTCCGCCGCCATCCAGGAGCTCGAGGGCCGTCTCGGCACGCGCCTGCTGCACCGGACGACGCGCAAGGTGTCGGCCACGCTCGATGGCTCGGCCTTATACGAGCGTTGCCTGCATCTGATCGCCGACATGGAGGACACGGAAAATCTGTTCCGCCAGACGCGCAGCACGCCCAGCGGCAAGTTGCGCGTGGACATGCCGGCGCGCATCGGCCGTCTGATCGTTGCGCCGGCGCTGCCCGGCTTCCTCGAGCGATATCCGCAGATCGATATCGAGATCGGCATGACGGATCGCGTCATCGACCTGGTCGAGGAGCGCGTCGATTGCGTGCTGCGGGTCGGTACGCCGCCCAATTCTGCGCATAACTCAGCGCTGTCCGCGCGCAGCGTGGGTGACCTGGCGCTCATCAATGTGGCGAGTCCGGCCTATCTGCAGCGTCATGGTGTGCCCGAGCGTCCCGAGGATCTCGACGATCACTGGATGGTGGGCTACACCTCGCGGTCCAGCGCGCAGGTTGCGTCATGGGAATGGATGGAAGGCGGCGTGAGGCGGGCGATGCCGCTCAGGTGCCGGGTCAGCGTCAATAGTGCGGAAGCGTATATCGCGTGCTGCCTGTCGGGTGTCGGTCTCATTCAGATTCCTGCCTATGACGTGCAAGCGCATTTGCGGACGGGCGAACTCGTGGAAATTCTCGGTGCGTATCGTGCAGCGCCCATGCCCATGATGTTGCTTTACCCGCAGCGGCAGCAACTCTCCCGTCGCCTGCACGTTTTCGCGGATTGGCTCGAAGCGTTGCTCGTTGCGGCTTGCATCCGGTCTGTTGCGTCGTGATGGGTTTCGTTCAGGCCAGGAAACATGGCGGACCTCGCACGCCGGTAGTGCGTTTACCTTTCCCGAAATCGTAAATAGATGTATCAAATCGTTTTTTCTTGACTCGTGAAAAAACGGCTATTAGCGTAATTTTATAGTGGCAGTGCATGCTATACGCGTCAAGCAAAAAATCCCGATTAATCTTTAATGCTGTTTTTTAAAATATTAAAAACTGGCGAATAAATATTATCGATAATCGCCATTCCGGTCGGGCAATCCGGTTTCGGAAAAAACGATGTTTCACCCGCTATCGACGGGCGGTATTTTCGTTACCGGATGGCTCGAGTTCAAACACGGGGGTGGGCCAGCTCCGCCTGAAGGCACCGCTCGTCTGACCGTTACCGGTCCGGGCGTTTCCCCGGCGATCGTGCCGCGCGGCGCGCACAGACTGTTACATAAAGACCGACGGGAGAAGTGCACGAAGCTGGTTCAAAGGTCGTTACTGTCAATACGACCATTCCAGATCAACACGCCAAATCAACACGCCGATAAGGACAATGTCATGAAAAAAACTTTGCCGTTTTATGATCGCCATGCCCGAACACTCGTCGCGTCGTCACTCGTGATTGCACTACTCGGTCTAAGTGCCTGCAACCAGAAGAGTAATGACAGCAACGACAATGTCCCGGCCGCGAGTCAACCGGCCGCCGCGAGCGTAGCCGATGCGGCCAGCGCCGCCTCGGCCGCGCAGCCGGCGCCGGTTGCCTACACGCCGCCGAGCGCGGACCAGCTCTACCAGCTGGTCGCGCCGATCGCGCTGTTTCCGGACAAGCTCGTCGCGCTGGTGCTGGCCGGCTCGACTTACCCGGACCAGATTGAGGCCGCCAACACATGGCTCGGACAGAACCCGACGCTCAAGGGCACCGCGCTGACGTCGGCCGCGGATGCGCAACCGTGGGACGCGTCCGTCAAGGCGCTTGCGGCATTCCCGGCGACGCTCTCGCAGATGGCGTTGAACATGGAGTGGACCACCGCGCTCGGTCAGGCCTACTACCACGATCCGAACGACGTGCTGAACGCCATCCAGGTGATGCGCCAGCGTGCGAAGTCGGCGAACCATCTCAGCTCGGGCAGCCAGTTGCGCGTCACACAGACCACACAGAGCGCGCCGCCGCCGTCCTATACGCCGGCGCCCAGCGGCCCGGCGATTTATGAAGGACCGCCGATCGTGCCGCCGCCGCCGCAGACCATCGTGATCGAGCCGACCCGTCCCGACATGGTCTATGTGCCGGTCTACAACCCGGCTGTCGTCTACGGCACCGCCGCCGTCTACCCGGGCTATGCCTACCGGCCGGTCTACGGCACGGGCGCGGTGGTGACGGCGGGCGTGCTGTCGTTCGGCGTAGGCATTGCCGTCGGCGCGCTGTTCAGCCACCACGACTGGGGCTGGCACGCCTGGGACGTGAACTGGGGCGCACCGCATGCGGGCGGTCCCGCGTGGGGCAACTGGCAGCGGCCGGCCGTGGTGTATGACCACAAGACCTATATCTCGAAGTCGACAACCGTCGTCAATAACATCAACAACGTCCACAACACGCGGATCACGAACAACTACGGCACGACCAATAACAACGTCGGCAACCTGATCAATCGCGGTGCGCCGCCTGCCGGGAATGCGGCCGCGCAGCAGATGCGCGAGCAGGCGGCTCGGGGGAATCCGGCCACGATGTCCATGCCGCATTTCGGCGCGAACGCCGCGCAGCCCGGCGAGCGGCCGACGTCGCATGAGGGCGGGAACCATCCGAACGCCATGGGTACGCCTTCCGGCGCGCAGCATTCCGTGGCGCAGATGCATGCCCAGCGTGGCGAACCGCCTCAAGGCGCGGCTCATCCACCCGCCGATGCGATGCCGGGTCCCAACGGAGCGCATGAGCCGAACGCAGCGAACGGCACGACGCATGACATGCCGATGCGGCAGGAAGCGGAGCAGCGCAGCGAGGCCGAGGCGCAGCGCAATGCGCAGCCCGCACCGACCCCGCAGCCTCAGCAGCACGAGATGCAGCAGCACGAAGCGCCGAGCCCGGCACAGGCGCCGAGGCCAGCGGGACATGCGCCGCACCCGCATCCCGCACGGGCTCACGCGGCAGCTCATCCGCAGGGGCATGCGAGACAGGAGCGGCGCTGATTCCTCGGTGAATCCGCTGTGATTTCGCAATGAAGAGCGAAGGTTCGAGGCGGGTTGCGGGCCGGTCGTCGATCCTCGCGTGAGGCGCGCGCAACCATGGCGCGTCTCACGACCGAGATGCGGCGCTCGGCGTTATGCCAATGCTCCGGCGAGCCCGCAACGCAAACCCAGTCGTTCAACCGCCGCGTGTCAGCGCACGTGCGCCCATGGGCTTCGCTCAACGCCCCGTGCTTGGCGCCGCCTGGCCGCGAATCGCGGGCGTGCCGGACGGATGATCGAGGTGACGGAAGACCCACGCGGACACGAGCGTAATCACGCCCACGCAGACGAACGCGAGGCGAAAGCCGAGCGCCGCCGACCCCCATTGCGCGGAGAACAGGTTCACGAGCCCGCCGCCGATCGATACGCCGAGGCCGATCGCGAGCATCTGCACCATCGAGAACAGGCTGTTGCCGGCGCCGGCGTCTTCGTGCGAGAGGTCCTTGAGCGTGACGCTGTTCATCGCCGCGAACTGCATCGAATTGGCCGCGCCGAATACCGCGAGGATCACGATCTCGACGATCAGCGGCGTGCCGCGCGAAATCAGCGAGAACGCGACGATCGACGAGCCGACGATGATCGTGTTGACGAGCAGGAACGTCTCGTAGCCGTAGCGGCGCACGAGCGGCGCGATCCAGCGCTTGGAGAGCGTGCCGGCCAGGGCCGCGGGCAACATCATGAGGCCCGAATGCAGCGGCGAATAACCGAGTTGCAATTGCAACAGCAGCGGCACGAGAAACGGCACGGCGCTCGAACCGACCCGGCAGACGAGATTGCCGATCAGCCCGACGCTGAAATTCGGCTCGCCGAATAGCGAGAGCCTGAAGAGCGGGTCACGCCGATGCTTCGCGTACGGAATGTAGGCGAGCGCGCTCGCGACCGCCAGAGCGAACAGGCCCGCCGACCATGCCGCGCGATGCGAGGGCACCGGCGCGTCGATCGCGAGCGAAAACGCGATCATGCACAGCGACAGCAGAATGCAGCCGATGAAGTCGAACGGCGGCGCTTTGGTTGCGTCGTGCGAGGGCAGATAGCGCTGCACCGCATACAGACCGACGATGCCGATCGGCACGTTGATGAGGAAGATCCAGTGCCACGTGATCGCCTGCACGAACCAGCCGCCGAGCGTCGGCCCGGCGATCGGCCCCAACTGGCCCGCGATCGACACGAACGCGAGCGCCGAGACGTACTGCTCGCCCGATACGCTGCGCAGCACCGCGAGCCGTCCGATCGGCAGCAGCATCGAGCCGCCGAGGCCTTGCAGCACGCGCGCGAGCACGAGCTGGCCGAGCGTATGCGCGCTCGCGCAGCACAGCGAGCCGAGCACGAACACGAGAATCGCCGCGAAGTAGACGCGGCGCGAACCGAAGCGGTCGGCGAGCCAGCCGGAGGCGGGCGTGAGCATCGCCATCGTCAGCGTGTAGGCGACCACGATGGGCTGCATCGCGAGCGGCGCGACGTGCAGGCTGTTCGCGATCGAGGGCAGGGCGGTGTTGACGATCGTCGTGTCGAGCGACTGCATGAAGAAGCCGGCGGCGACGATCCAGAGTAGCGCGGAGTGGGAAGAATCCTTGGTCATTTTTCGACGGCGCGATGCGGCGGCAGTGGCCGGTGCGTTGGCCATGGTGGCGACCGAAGGAACGCGAAGGAACCAATACGCCGCGGCGGGAAGGTCGCGGCGTACCTGTGCGATCTCGGTCACAGTGTGCCGCCCGAGCCGGGTAAGCGGGAATTCCGTCATCTTATTGACATCTCCGTCAATCGGGAACCCCACTAGGTTTGCTGACTGTTATCGACTTTGCCGATAAGCAGCGCGACAATGCCGCATGCTCAATCCGATCTGGCTCAAAACCTTCTCGACCGTCGCGGCCTGCCATAGCTTCACCGAGGCGGGGCGGCGGCTCAATCTCACGCAGTCGAGCGTCAGCGAACATGTCCGGCGGCTCGAACAGAGCGTGGGCCGGCGCCTGTTCGTGCGCGACACGCATTCGCTCGCGCTGACGCTCGACGGCGAAGCCATGCTCGCGCATGCGAGCGTGATCCTGCAGGCGCTGTCGCGCGCGGAATCGCAGTTTCGCGCGCCGCGCCTCAAGGGACGCGTGCGGCTCGGCTCGTCGGACGACATCGCGCTCGGTCCGCTGCCGACCGTGCTGGCGGCATTTCGCAACGCGCATCCCGACGTCGAGCTCGAAATCACGATCGGCATGACCGGCCGGCTGTACGAACTGCTCGACGCGGGCGCGATCGATCTGCTGGTCGGCAAGCGCCGGCTCGGCGACCGGCGCGGCGTGCCGCTGTTCTCCGGGCGGCTCGAATGGCTCGCGCGCACGGGCACGCTCGTCGATCCGGGGCAGCCGCTGCCGCTGATCCTCGCCGCCGAGCCGAGCGTGACGCGCGCGGTCGTGCTCGACGCGCTGGCGGAGGCGGGTGCGAGCTGGCAAGTGGTCTGCACAAGCAGCAGTCACTCGGGCAGCATCGCGGCCGCGCGCGGCGGGCTCGGTATTACGGTGTGTCCGCAGTACCTCGTCGCGCGCGGGCTCGCGGCGCCGCTGAACGCGGCCGCGCTGCCGACGCTGCCGTCGGTGGAATTCATCGCGCTCGCGGCGAAGCGCCTGAGCCGCCCGGCGGGCACGCTGCTGCAATTGCTGCACGACAGCGATCTGCGCGGTTCGTGGATCGGCGAGTGACCGGAAGGCATGGGTGGGGCACGGCGTTTGCGGGGTGCTGAACGCGCATCGAGCGCGTTGAGCATCCTTACCGCCGACGATGGCATCGTTGCCGCTGTTCGGGCGATTCGGTATGGTGGGTTATCGGCAGTCTGATTGCCGTTGCGCGTTTTGATTGCGCGCGCGCCTGCCGTCGTTTTTATCGATGCTTCCCGGACCCGGAGAACCCGCCCATGAGCGCCACCGCCGACCTATCGCAACCGATCCGCACCGATGTCCTGATCGTCGGCGCCGGTCCCGTGGGCCTGTTCGCCGCGTTCGAGGCCGGTGTGATCGGTCTCACCTGCCAGATCGTCGATGGGCTCGGCCGGGTCGGCGGCCAGTGCATCGAGCTCTATCCCGACAAGCCGATCTACGACATTCCCGCGATTGCGTCGTGTACCGCGCGCGAACTGGTCGAGCGTCTACAGGCGCAGGTGAAGCCGTTCGACGTGCCGATCCATCTCGACCAGCGCGTCGAAACGGTCGAGCAGCGCGACGACGGACGCTGGACCGTGCGCACGCATCGCGGCCTCGTCTTCGATGTCGCGGCGATCCTGCTCGCCGCCGGCAACGGCGCATTCGTGCCGCAAAAACTCGTGCTTCCCGAAGCTGCTCCGCTCGAAAAGCGCCACGTGCACTACAGCGTGCCGCGGCTCGCCGATTTCGCCGGCAAGCGCGTGGTCGTCGCGGGCGGCGGCGATTCCGCGCTCGACTGGGCACTCGCCTTGCGCGGGGTCGCGCGGCGCGTCACGCTCGTGCATCGGCGCGCCGGTTTCAGCGCGGCCGATTCGAGCGTCGCGCAGATGCGGCGCGCGGTCGACGCGGGCGAGATGGACTTCATCGTCGGCGCGATCGCGGGACTCGGCGTCGAGGATGGCGCATTGAAGTCGCTGACGCTGCGGCATATCGACGGCGAGACGCAGATCGAGACCGAGCATCTGATCGCGCTGTATGGACTTGTCGCCGACCTCGGCCCGATCGCGCAGTGGGGGCTGACGCTTCACGGCGGACGTATCGACGTCGATACGTCGAACTACGAAAGTTCGCGGCCCGGCATCTTCGCGGTCGGCGACATCGCGAATTATCCGAACAAACAGAAGCTCATTCTGTCGGGCTTTCACGAAGCGTCGCTCGCGTTGCGCAAGGCATACGGCTATGCGTATCCGGACAAAAAACGCGTACACGTCCATTCGAGTTACGACGCGAAGCTCGCGGAAAAGATCGGTTCGGCGGGGTGAGCGGTGGGCCATAGAACAGTTTGCCGTACGTGACCGCGGTCCTGCGTTATTGGCCGGCTGGCTGACTCGATGCCGCAGCGACATGCGCGGCATCGCCTTTCCTTTTGGCATCCTGATGAAAATCCTGCCGACGATCGCGAATATGTTTTTCAATCGCGAGCGTCCCGTTGCAATGCGGTAGCTGGCCCGACAACTCATTCACTGAGCAATCCGACAAATAGCGCGCCGCAATACGCGTACAACGACATGCGGCGCGGCGCAACGTTGCAGTAAATACGGAGTGGCAAAGCAGGGCCCGGCGTATAAGCTGTGCGCCTTATAAACCTGAAATCTGCGAAAGATTCGCGCAGTGCCGCCAACGCGCCTGTGCACCCCGGCCAACCGAGGGGCCGATCATGCACGCATCGCGCGGCGCCCGTCATTCGACTACGCGCCACCGCCCGGGCACAACGTATGCTTGAGACAACAACCCTTATACGTGCATGCCATGACCGAGTCCGATCTTCCTTCTTTCCGCGAAAACGGCGAGCCCGCCCAGTTGCAGGCCGAAGTCGCGCCGACGTCGCCCGGCGGCGCCACTACCGGTATCGCTAGCGCCATCGATTACTCGTCGCTCGTGCAGGCCATCGAGGACTACGCGATTTTCCTGCTCGACGCGGGCGGCCGTATCGTCAGCTGGAACGCCGGCGCGCAGAAGTTCACGGGCTATACCGAGAGCGAAATCGTCGGTCAGCATTTCTCGTGCTTCTACGCCGAGGAGGCCGTTGCGCGTGGCTGGCCCACGTATGAACTGGAGCAGGCCGCGCTGACCGGCCGTTTCGAGGACGAAGGCTGGCGCGTGCGCAAGGACGGCACGACGTTCTGGTCGAACGTCGTGATTACCGCCATCCGCAACCCGGCGGGCGAGGTCACGGGCTTCGCGAAGATCACGCGCGATCTGACCGCGCAGCGCGAGTATCTGGAAGCATTGCGGCAAAGCGAGGAGCGCTTTCGTCTGCTCGTCGACAGCGTCAAGGACTACGCGATTTTCATGCTCGATCCCCAAGGCTGCGTGGTGAGCTGGAATGCAGGCGCGGCGCGGATCAAGGGCTATACGCACGACGAAATCGTCGGGCGTCATTTTTCGCTGTTTTACCTGCCCGAGGAAGCCGCGGCGGGCAAGCCCGCGCGCGAACTCGCGATCGCCCGGCAGATCGGCACCGTCGAGGACGAAGGCTGGCGCGTGCGCAAGGACGGCACGACGTTCTGGGCCAACGTAATCATCACGGCCGTGTACGACGAATCGAAACGGCTGCGCGGCTTTGCGAAAGTCACGCGCGATCTGACCGAGCGGCGGCGCCGCGAAGAACTCGAACGCTCGGGCGAGCGCATGCGCGAATTTCTCGCCACGCTTGCGCACGAGCTGCGCAATCCGCTCGCGCCAGTGCGCAACGCGGTCGGCGTGATGCAGATAGAAACCGGCCTGAGCCCGGCGCTCGCCCTCGCGCGCGACCTGATCGACCGCCAGGTCACGCACCTCACGCGGCTCGTCGACGATCTGCTCGACATCGGCCGCATCATGTCGGACAAGGTCGAGCTGCGCATCGCGCGGGTCGATCTCGGCGAGCTCGTCACACGCGCGATCGAGGCCGCGCGGCCGTTTACCGATGCACGCGAGCAGCGTGTCGCCGCTTACGTGCCGGCCGAGCCCGTCATCATTCGCGGCGACATGACGCGGCTCGTGCAGGTATTGCAGAACCTGCTGCACAATGCGTCGAAATTCTCGCCGCAGGGGTGTGGCATCGACGTGATGGGGCGCGTCCACTTCCGTATGGCCGTGCTCGAAGTGCGCGACCCCGGTTGTGGCATTCCGGTGCGCTCGCTCGACAGGATCTTCGAGCTGTTCGCGCAGGAAAAGGACCACGAAGGACTCGGCGAGGGCGGTCTCGGCATCGGCCTCACGCTATGCAAGTCGCTCGTCGAAATGCATGGCGGCAGCATCGTCGCGAGCAGCGAGGGGCCGGGCCTTGGCAGCACGTTCACGCTGAGCTTGCCGCTTGCCGGAGGACTTGCCGAAGCCACCGGCGAAGACGCCGGTGTGGCGGCTCCCGAGGTCGAACCGCTGCGGGTTCTGCTCGTCGACGACAATCGCGATTCGGCCGACAGCCTCGCGATGCTGCTCGAACTCAAGGGCCACGAGGTGCGTATCGCCTACGAGGGCGAACAGGCGCTGCCGATCGCGGCGCGCTTCGCGCCGCATCTCGCGCTGATCGACCTCGCGATGCCGAAGATGGACGGCTATGCGACGCTCGCGGGAATGCGCGCGATGCCCGAACTGGACCGCACGATGTTTGCCGCGATGACCGGCTTCGGCCATGCGAGCGATCTCAAACGCACGCGCGAGGCCGGCTTCCATGCGCATCTCGTGAAGCCGGTGGAAATGGCGGTGCTCGATACGCTGCTTGCACAGGCGGACGCGCGTTTGCGCGTGCCGATAACCTGTCGACGCTGATACCGAGGGCGTCTGTGCGCACTCGGGAGCCGCCCGGCCCCGCCTAACCCCGCCCGCCGCGCGAAATCTCTTCGCCCGCGCGCAGCGGCATGCGCATCGTGACCGGAATCGAGGCGAACGAGCACAGCCCGACCACGAGGAACGCGGGCCAGAAATCCGACCACATGATGCCCGGATGCCCGTGCAGCACGCGCGAAATCTGCAGCACGATCCCGCCGACCGTCACGCCGAGACCGAGCGACATCTGCTGCACAACGCTGCCGAGGCTCGTCGCGCGGCCGACGTCGCGGCTCGCGATTTCCGCGTAGGTCAGCGAGTTCAGGCTCGTAAACTGCAACGCGGGGAAAAAGCCGCCGAGCAGCACGACGACCCAGATAATCCACGTCGGCGTGTGCGGGAAGAAGAGCCCGCAGGCGGCAATCGAAATGCCCGAGAGCGCCGCGTTGAAGACGAGCACGGTGCGGAAACCGAAGCGGCGCAGCACGCTCGACGCGATCGTGCGCATGAACATGCCGCCGAACGCGGACGCGCAGGTAATCAGGCCCGACTGGAATGCGCTCATGCCGTGGCCTTCCTGCAGCAGCAGCGGCAGCAGGAACGGCAACGCGCCGAGACCGATACGAAATAGCGAGCCGCCGAGCACGCTCGCCTGGAAGGTCGGCACCCTGAAAAAGCGCAGATCGAGCAGCGGCAGCGGGACGCGCAGGGCATACACGGTGTAGAGCGCGAGCAGCACCGCGCCGATCGCGCACATGCCGAACGCGTCCGTGTTCGAGATCAGTTCACCGCCGATCAGCGAAAGCCCGAGCAGCAGCAGCACCGCGCCCGCCGCGGACAGGATGAAACCGATCCAGTCGAGCGGCCCGGGGTCGGGCTCGCGCGTGTTCGCGATGTAGCGGTTGGTCAGATAGATGCCGAGAATGCCGACCGGCACGTTGATGAAAAAAATCAGCCGCCAGTGCAGATAGGTCGTGATGAAGCCGCCGAGCAGCGGGCCGGCCGCGGGGCCGAGCATCGCGGGCACGCTCAGATAGTTCATCGCGCGGATGAAATCGGCTTTCTCGACGACGCGAAAAATGATGATGCGCCCGACCGGCACCATCATCGCGCCGCCGACGCCCTGGATGAAGCGCGCGACCGTGAAAGTCGCGAGCGAATTCGATGCGGCGCACAACAGCGAACCCGTCACGAAGATACCGATGGCCGTGCGGAAGATCGTGCGCGCGCCGAATTTGTCGGCGAGCCAGCCGCACACGGGGATGAACACGCCGAGTCCCAATACGTAGCTCGTTACGGCGATTTTCAGCGTGACCGGATCGCGCCCGAAATCGCGCGCCATCGCCGGCAGCGCGGTGACGATGACGTTCGCGTCGACGCTTTCCATGAACATCGCACACGCGACAATAAGGGGTGCAATCAGGGCTTTCTGGGCGGCGGACATGGCGGCGGGGCTGCGGCAAAGCACCACGGGTAAAGGGGGCATTATTGCACCTGTGCGGTGCGGATGGTGGATGCCGGCCCTGTCGATATCGCCCTTTTTCAGTTTTTGACATGTATAGCGGCCCTAGCGTTACGGTGATCGTCAGTTTTTGTTGCGCTGCGCCATGAAAAAGATCATAATCGGGTTATTGCTTAGGTATAAACCCTTATCACCCTAATTCGAGAGAGCCCATCATGAACGTCGCATCGACCGCAGTCCGTTCCACTCCTGCTACCACCACGCTGTTCGGCAAGCTGCGCGCTCTGGCGCTGCACGCGCTTCATCTGCATGTGCAGAACTGCGCCATGATCGCCGAAGCGTATCGCCGCCCGCTGTAAAGCCCGCCGGCGCGCAAGGCGCCTCGTGGTGAAGTCGTCGATGCCCGCTCCAATAGCGGGCATCGTGCTTTCTGGCCCCGTTTTTAGGGAGGAGCCGGGCGGTCAGAGCCCGGTTCGATCGGATGTGGGTGGAATCGTCTGAGCATACTGGGCCTGTGCGTTGCCGGCGCGGGCAGGCCGTTGTCGGCTGCGCCATCCACATACGGTTCCTCGGGACATACCCGAAGTCCTTCGCTTCAGACCCGCGATCGTTTTCTCCCTCAGAAACCGAATCGCGCCGAATCTCCGGCACGGCGCGATGGGCCGTGCCGCGCCTTGCGGCGCGCTCCCGCGCCTGATGACGGCACGCAAGGCGGCCGATCCGATGCCGCGAGCCCAAGCCTTTCAACCAGCTCCTTCCGCAGACGCGCCGCGCAACCGGACCGACAGCGAAATGGCTCATGCTGTCAACCTTTTGCACGCTTTGTCGTTATCTCTTTGTAATCGCCGACACAGGCGATACCGCGCGCGACGCCCCGTTGCCGCGACCGCTCTCGCAAGGCCCGCACTCACCATGTTTCGTCGACTTCACCACCCGTTCGCCCGGCTCGGCGCGCGGCTCAGCCGCGCAGCGAAAGCGACGGGCGGCCGGGGACTTCTGTCGCCCGTGCTCGCGCTCGTCATTTGCGGGCTGCTGCTGGTCGTATTGCAGCATCTGTCCGAGGCGGTCGACTATCGCTCGGTGATCCGCGAATTGCGAGACCTGTCGGCGAGCGGGTGGATCGGCGCGCTCGGTGCGACCGCGCTCAGCTACGTAGCGCTCGTCGGACGCGACGCGGTCGGGCTGCGCTATCTCGGCACGAGCGTGCCGCGCGCGGCGCTGTGGGTCGGCGCGACCGCGGGCTCGGCGCTCGGCAATGCCACCGGCTTCGGCGCGCTGACGGGCGGGGCGGTGCGCGCCCGCGTCTACGGCGTGGCGAACGTCACGCCCGCGCAGATCGGCCGCATGACGGTGTTTACCAGCGTGTCGCTGGCGCTCGCGCTCGTGCTGATGACCGCGCTCGGCATGGTCTGCATGGCGGGCCAGCTCGCACCGATGCTGCATCTCACACCGGTGGCGCTGCGCTGGAGCGGCGCGGCGCTGCTGGTCGCGCTGGGGCTCGCCGCCGCCGCGTGCCGCCGCGAAACGCGGCCGGTCCGCACGCGCTGGTCCTGGCTTTCATTCGATATCCCCGCACGCCGCGATCTGCTTGCCCAGGTCGCGCTGGCCGTGCTCGACGTGGTGGCCGCCGGTCTCGCGCTATGGACGCTGTTGCCGCACGCGAACGTCGGCTTTATCGGTTTCATCACCGTCTACGCGGCTGCGATGCTGCTCGGCATGATCGGCCATACGCCCGGCGGCGTCGGCGTGTTCGAGGCGGCGATGGTGTTTACGCTGAGCGGCAGTGTGCCGATGCAGCAGATGGTTGCCGCGCTGCTGGCCTATCGCGCGATCTATTTCGGCGTTCCGCTGCTCGTGTCGGCCGCGTTGCTCGCGGGTTTCGAAGGCCGTGCGCTGAAGAACCATCTGTCGCGGCTGCAGGCCGAGCGCGTGTCGGAACTCGCGCCGCTGTTTCTGAGCCTCGTCACGTTCGTGGTCGGCGGCATGCTGGTGATTTCGAGCGCGACGCCCGCGTTCTGGCAACGCATCCATATCCTGCGCGATATGGTGCCGCTGTGGGTGCTCGAAAGCTCGCAGATGCTGTGCAGCGTGCTCGGCGTGCTGCTGCTGTTCGTCGCGCGCGGTCTGCTGCGGCGGCTCGACGCGGCATGGTGGATGACGCTCGTGCTCGCGGTGTCGAGCCTCGCGTTGTCGCTGACCAAAGGTCTCGCGTTCGTCGAGGCCGGCGTGCTCGGCATGCTGATCGCGCTGCTGCTCGCGACGCGCAAGCGCTTCAACCGTCATTCGTCGCTGTTCGCCGAGCGCTTCACGGCGGGCTGGCTCGTGTCGATCGCCATGGTGCTGATGCTGGCGACGTGGGTCATGCTGTTCGCCTTCCGCGACGTGCCGTACACGCGCGATCTCTGGTGGCAGTTCGCCTTCGACGAACGCGCCCCGCGCGCGCTGCGCGCGACACTGGCCGCCAGCCTGTTCGCCGCGACGTTTTCGTTCTGGCAGTTGCTGCGTCCGGCGCCGGGGCGTTTCGTCAAACCGGCGCCCGAGGACTTGCACGACGCCGCGCGCATCGTGCGTGCGCAGGAGCGCAGCGACGCCGGCCTCGCGCTGATGGGCGACAAGAGCTTCCTGTTTTCGGAATCGCGCGAAGCGTTCCTGATGTACGCGAAATACGGCCGCACGTGGGCCGCGCTGCACGATCCGGTGGGGCCGCGCGAGGAGTGGGCCGGTCTCATCGGCAAGTTCGTCGCGCTCGCACATGCGCACGGCGGCCGCGCCGCGTTCTACCAGGTGCGTGCCAATGCGCTGCCGCTTTATCTCGACGCGGGTCTCACGCTGATGAAGCTCGGCGAGGAAGCGCATATCGTGCTCGACGATTTCGATCTGAAGGGCTCGCACCGCGCGCATCTGCGTTATGCGCTCAAGCGCGGCGAGCGCGACGGCTTCACGGTCGAAGTGATCGATCAGGCCAACGTGCCGGCCTCGCTCGAAACGCTGCGCGGCATTTCCGACGGCTGGCTCGACAGCCGCGACGCGCGCGAGAAGAGCTTCTCGGTCGCGGCTTTCCATGACGAATACCTGGCTGCGCAATCGGTGATGCTGGTGCGCCAGAACGGCGAGCCGGTCGCCTTCGTGACCTTCATGACGACCGATCTGAATACCGAGGCGACCGTCGGCGTGATGCGCCACCTCGAAAGCGCATCGTCGTACGCGATGGAATATCTGTTCACGCAGCTCGCGCTGCATCTGAAGCAGGCCGGTTTCCGCTCGCTGAGTCTCGGCATCGCGCCGCTCTCGGGCGTTCAGCCGACGCCGCTGGCGTCGCGCTGGCATCGGGTTGCCGGTATCGTGTGGCGCTTCGGCGGCCGTTTCTATAACTTCCGCGGCTTGCGTGCTTTCAAAAGCAAGTTTCAGCCGCACTGGGAGCCGCGTTATCTCGCGGCATCGGGTTCGATGGGCGTGTTTTTCACGCTGGCGGACCTGTCGTTGCTGGCAGGAGGCCGGCGTTCATGACCTTGCATCCGTTTTTCCGGCTCGCCATCGCGGCGAGCGTTCTCAGCGGCGGCGCGCTCGCGCATGCGGCCACCACTACTACCACTACCACCACCGTCGCCGGCGGCCGCTATGGCGAGGTCCGGGTCACGCAGCCGGATGGGCCGTTGCGCGGCTTCGTCGTGCTGTATTCGCAGGCGAGCGGCTGGAGCGCGGCCGATCAGCAAAGCGCCGATGCGCTCGCGCAGGCCGGTGCGATGACCGTCGGCGTGGATACCGCGCAATACGTCGCGAACCTGAGCGCGAAGAAAGAGACCTGCCATCAGCTCGTCGGCGATGCCGAAGCGTTGAGCCATCAGCTCGAACGGCAAGCGCGCTCGAATCAGTACTTCGCGCCGATCGTCGCGGGCACGGGGCAGGGCGCGACGCTCGCGATGCACGTGCTCGAACAGGCCCCGTCGAACACGATTGCGGGCGCCGTCTCGGTCGATGCCGAGCGCACGCTCGACGCGCGCTTTCACCCGTGCGCGCCGGACCCGACCGTGATTCGCGACAAGGTGCCCGGCTTCGTCGAAAAGGCGAACACGGGCGCGGCCGATCGCACGCGTCTCGTTGCGTTGCTGACGCCGCATCTGCAATCGGTATCGACGGGCGATGACGACGTGTCCGATCTGCCGCTCATCGAATTGCCGGCCGCGCATCCGAACGGCCTGATGGCGATCGTGATCTCCGGCGACGGCGGCTGGCGCGATCTCGACAAGACGATCGCGCAGGCGTTGCAGAAGGATGGCGTGTCGGTGATCGGCTGGGACAGCCTGCGTTACTTCTGGAGCGAGAAGCCGCCCGCGCAAACGAGCCGCGATCTCGCGCGCGTGATGCAAACCTACGGCGCGCGCTGGCACGCGCAACACATCGCGCTCGTCGGCTATTCGTTCGGCGCGGACGTGATGCCGTTCGCGTACAACCGCTTGCCCGCGGAGCAGCGCGCGAAGGTGTCGCTGATCTCGCTGCTCGGCTTCGCACCCGACGCCGATTTCCAGATTCGCGTGGGCGGCTGGCTCGGCATGCCCGCAAGCGACAAGGCACTGAACGTGCGGCCCGAATTGACGCATGTGCCGCCGTCGATCGTGCAATGCTTCTATGGCGAGAGCGAGACCGACACGCTGTGTCCGGCGCTCGACAAGACCGGTGTCGACGTGATCCGCACGTCCGGCGACCATCACTTTGGCCGCGATTACAACGCGCTGGAGCAGCGGATTCTCACCGCATTCAGAAAGCAGAGCGGCGTGCAGGATTGAACGTCGCTCTGCTGTCCCGCCGGGGCGTTCGAGCCTGCACGCCCCGGCAGCGTCGAGCATTGCGGGATTGACAAAGCCCGCCGGGTCGACGAAGATCGCCTGCATGCACTGCCTCGACATCCGTATTGCGCTGATTATTAGCATCATTCATCGAATGGTGGGTTAGCGCACGTCGGATAGAACAGACAAGGCAGTGACAAACTAACCCGCCACAGAGGCGGGTTTTTTTATGTCCGCTTTTCTGCCTGCCTCCTGGCGAACTTGCTGCCGATCGTGGTCCGTTGCCATCGATCGCGGTCGATTCGTTGTTGCATCGTTGTTGCATCTTCGTTGTTAACCAGGAGCTTGCCTTGCTATCGAACAAACTCGAACGGGCCGTCGTCGCGGCCGAGCGCGCTGCACTTTCCCACGACTACCTGAAGAAAATCCTGACCGCGCGCGTCTACGACGTGGCGCGCGAGACTGAACTCGAACACGCGCCGAACCTGTCGGCGCGGCTGCGCAATCCGGTGTATCTGAAACGCGAGGACAACCAGCCGGTGTTCTCGTTCAAGCTGCGCGGCGCATACAACAAGATGGCGCATATTCCGGCCGAAGCGCTGCAACGCGGCGTGATTACCGCGTCGGCGGGCAATCATGCGCAGGGCGTGGCGCTTTCCGCGGCACGCATGGGCGTGAAGGCGATCATCGTGGTACCGGTCACGACGCCGCAGGTCAAGGTCGACGCGATACGCACGCATGGCGGACCGACCGTCGAGGTCGTGCAGTCCGGCGAGTCGTATAGCGATGCGTATGGTCACGCGGTCAAACTGCAGGAAGAGCGTGGCCTGACCTTCGTGCATCCGTTCGATGATCCGTATGTGATCGCGGGCCAGGGCACCGTGGCGATGGAAATCCTGAGCCAGCACCAGGGGCCGATCCACGCGATCTTCGTGCCGATCGGTGGCGGTGGGCTCGCGGCCGGCGTGGCGGCGTATGTGAAATCGGTGCGCCCCGAGATCAAGGTGATCGGCGTGCAGACCGACGATTCGTGTGCGATGGCGGCGTCGTTGAAAGCGGGCGAGCGCGTGACGCTGAACGAAGTGGGCCTGTTCTCCGATGGCACGGCCGTGAAGCTCGTCGGCGAGGAAACCTTCCGCCTGTGCAGCGAGTATCTCGACGAAGTGCTGCTCGTGAATACCGATGCACTGTGCGCGGCAATCAAGGACGTGTTCCAGGACACGCGCAGCGTGCTCGAACCAGCCGGTTCCTTGGCGGTGGCCGGTGCGAAGCAGTATGCCGAACGGGAAGGCATCGAGAACCAGACGCTGATCGCGATCACCTCGGGCGCGAACATGAACTTCGACCGCATGCGTTTCGTCGCCGAGCGGGCGGAAGTCGGTGAAGCGCGCGAAGCAGTGTTCGCCGTAACGATCCCCGAAGAACGCGGCAGCTTCAAACGCTTCTGCGAACTGGTCGGCACGCGCAGCGTCACCGAATTCAACTACCGGATCGCGGATGCCAATTCGGCGCACATCTTCGTCGGCGTGCAGATTCGCAACCGCAGCGAGTCGGCGCAGATCGCGGGCGCATTCGAAGCCCACGGTTTCGCCACCGTCGACCTCACGCTCGACGAACTCTCGAAGCAGCACATCCGCTACATGGTGGGTGGCCGCTCGCCGCTCGCGCTCGACGAGCGCCTGTTCCGCTTCGAATTCCCGGAGCGCCCGGGCGCGCTGATGAAATTCCTTTCGTCGATGGCGCCGAACTGGAACATCAGCCTGTTCCACTATCGCAACCAGGGCGCGGACTGTAGCTCGATTCTCGTCGGCATCCAGGTGCCCGCAAGCGAGAACGCGGAGTTCGATCGTTTTCTCAGGACACTCGGCTATCCGTACTGGGAAGAGACACACAATCCCGTGTATCGGCTGTTTCTTGTCTAGTTGAATGCATCGGGGTTTACCTGAGGGGTGCGTCACATCGACGCACCGCGCCGTGAATTCCTGCGCTCGGCGGAAAGCCCCGCCTGGTGTGCGTTTTCGGCCGATGCGAGGGCGCCACGAGCGTCTTCGCCATCAGCTTTCTATCTCCTGAGGCGATACAGCCTATCCAATTTATCGCGTTGCGGGATACCGGTCGTGATCGTCACACTGTGCGCCAATTCATCGCCACATTCAGGAGACACAGCATGCGCACTCAAGTCGGCATCATCGGCGCCGGGCCCGCCGGATTGCTTCTTTCCCACCTGCTTCACCTGCGCGGCATCGAGTCCGTCGTGCTCGAAACGCGTACCCGCGACCAGATCGAATCCACCATCCGCGCCGGCGTGCTCGAACAGGGCACGATGGACCTGCTGACTGAAACCGGCCTCGGCGAACGCATGAAAGCGGAAGGCGCGCTGCATCACGGTTTCGAACTTGCCTTCGAAGGCAAGCGCCGCCGCATCGATCTGATGGACCTCACCGGTAAAGCGATCACCGTCTACGCCCAGCACGAAGTGATCAAGGACCTCGTCGCGGCACGCGTCGCCGCGAATGCCGAGCTGCGTTTCGGCGTGACGGACACGTCGATCCAGGGCATCGACACCGACACGCCGTCGATCCGCTATCGCCACGAGGGCGCCGAGCACGAACTGCAATGCGATTTCGTGATCGGCTGCGACGGCTCGCAAGGCGTGTCGCGCGCGGCGATTCCCCAGGCACTCCGCAAGGACTTCGAACGGGTCTATCCGTTCGGCTGGTTCGGCATCCTGAGCGAAGGGCCGCCGTCGTCGGAGGAACTGATCTACGCGCGTCACGAGCGCGGCTTCGCGCTGATCAGCACGCGCTCGCCGAACGTGCAGCGCATGTACTTCCAGTGCGACCCGAAAGACTCGGTCGATAACTGGTCCGACGATCGCATCTGGGCGGAACTGCATGCGCGTGCCGATTCGCACGACGGCCAGCAGATTGTCGACGGCCAGATTTTCCAGAAGAACATCGTCGGCATGCGCAGTTTCGTTTCGACGACGATGCAGCACGGGCGCCTGTTCCTCGCGGGCGACGCCGCGCATATCGTGCCGCCGACCGGCGCGAAGGGCATGAACCTCGCGGTCGCCGACGTGAACGTGCTGAGCCAGGCGCTGAACGCGTTCTACAAGGAAAACCGCACCGATCTGCTCGAGCGCTACAGCGAAACCGCGCTCAAGCGCATCTGGCGCGCCGAGCACTTCTCGTACTGGATGACGAGCATGATGCATCGTATCGAAGGCGCTTCGGCGTTCGAGCAGCAGTTGCAGGTTGCCGAACTCGAGTATGTGACGACCTCGCGCACGGCGGCCACGGTGCTCGCGGAGAACTACGTCGGCGTGGCCGGCGCGCAGATGCAAGGCATGCTATAAGCGATGCGCCTCGCGCGGCGCTCGGGAACCCTAATTGATCGACAGGTCCCGATGCGCCGCCGACTGAAATTCCTTGGGCGTGACGCCGGTCTGCTTACGGAAATAGCGGCTGAAATAAGCGGCATCTTCGAAACCGAGCGCATGCGCGATCTGTTTGATGCTCGATCCCGAGTAGACCAGATCGCGCTGCGCCTCGCGTATCAGTTGATCGTTGACGAGCGACAACGGGGAATGGCCGAGTTCCTCGCGGCAGATGCGGCCCAGTTGCGCCGCCGTAACGCCGAGTTTTTCCGCATAGAAATCGATCGGCTGATGTTCGCGCACGTGTGCGGCGATCAGTTCGCGTAGCCGCTTGAGCTGCGCCGCGCGCCGGTCGTTGATCGTCGAGCCGGTCGTCGCGCCAGCGCTCGATACGGCATCGGCCAGGCGCGCTACTTGCACAAAAAGTGCAATCATCAGCGACATGCCCGCGGCGATGTGACCGCGTGCGCTGCCGCGAAATTCCTGCTCCAGCAAACCGAATAACGGCATCAGCGTGTGCTCGCCGATTTCGCGCCGCACGGGGATCAGTGCGGGCCGCTGCAGCACCGGCAACAGTCCCGGTGACACTACCTTCGAAATCGACTCCAGCGCCCGCTGCGCGGCCGTAATCACGAGCCCGTCGATCTCCGGCGAAAACACGAATCCATGCACCGTTTGTGCGGGAAGCAGCACGAGGCAGGGCGGTTCGATCGAGAGCTTTTCGCTTTCGACCAGCACGTGCCCCGTGCCGCTGCGGATATAGAGAATCTGCAGTAACGCATCGTGCCGGTGCGCAGCGATATGCCAGTCATTCGGCCGGCTACGCTCGACGATCCATTCGAAATTGAACGCGTCGTACCACGGCGGCCGTGCCGACTCGCCGTACAGATCGTAGTTAGGGATATTCCTCATGCCGTTTCGTCTCCTATGTTCGAATTGTCCTGCGATGTGCCGTCTTTGTCCAATTTCCGCGCAAGCCGCGTCGCTATACTTTTTGCCATGAAAGATACGGTGGATAGCGCGGCGCTCAGGCCGCGACAGCGCATCGCCGTCACGATCAGAACCATGGAGATTCGGATGACTAATAACACGGAAACGCAGGCAAAGCCGCACCAGGGAGATGCACACTCACGGCACTGGCTCGGTCTCGAAGGGCGCGTGTGCGTTGTGAGCGGAGCGGCGGGCGGAATCGGCGGCGCGATCGCTCAGGTGCTCGCCGGGGCCGGCGCGCGTCTCGCGCTGCTCGATCGCGATGAGGAGAAGTGCCGGGCGCTGGCGCAAACGCTGAACGCAAGCGGCGTCGACGCGCTCGCGTTGACGTGCGATATCGGCGATATCGACAGCGTGCGCGGTGCGGTAACGGCCGTCGAAACTGCCTATGGTGCCGCCGACGTGCTCGTGAACAACGCGGGTCTGCTGCGGCCGGGCGGCATCGAAGAGATCGGCCTCGATGCCTGGAACGCGATGCTGCGCGTGAATCTGACCGGCTACATGCTGTGCTCGCAGCAGTTCGGTCACGGCATGCTCAGGCGCGGTTCCGGCGCCATCGTGCACGTCGCCTCGGTGGCCGCGCATCATCCGCAAACCTATAGCGGCGCATACAGCGCGGGCAAAGCGGGCGTGACGCTGCTGTCGAAGCAGATCGCGGCGGAGTGGGGGCCGCGTGGCATTCGCAGCAATGCCGTGTGTCCGGGCATGATCCGCACGCCGCTCTCTGCCGCGTTCTATGAGCAGGGCGATATCGAACGCCGCCGCAGTGCGATGACGGCCAGTCGCCGCATCGGCGAGCCGAACGATATCGCCGACGTGGTCGCGTTTCTCGCGAGCACGCGCGCCGCCTATGTGAACGGCGCGGAAATCACCGTCGACGGCGGCCTCGAAAGCATGCTGATGGATCTCGTGCCGCGTCCCGGCTTCGAGGCCGTGCAAGCCGCCCGCTAAGTTCTCGCCAAGTTCTCATACAAGGAAGCGATACCATGACCAATGCAACGCAGAGCGCTGCGCTGACCTGCGACGTGCTCGTCATCGGCTCGGGCGCGGGCGGCCTTTCGACGGCCATCACCGCGCGCAAGCATGGGCTCGACGTCGTCGTGATCGAAAAAGCGCCGTTTTTCGGCGGCACGACCGCGTTTTCCGGCGGCGTGCTCTGGATTCCCGGCAACCGTCACGCGCAAAGCAACGGCGTTAGCGATACGCGCGAAGCGGCGCTGACCTATATGCGCAACGAAACCGGCGCGTTCTTCGATGCCGCCGGCGTCGAGGCCTTTCTCGACACGGGCCCGGAAATGCTCGATTTCTTCGAGCGCGAGACCACGGTCAAATTCGTGCCGACGCTATACCCGGACTATCACCCGGACGTGGGCGGCGGTGTCGATATCGGCCGCTCGGTCGTGGCCGCGCCGTTCGATGCGCGCGCGCTCGGCAAGGACATCGCGCGGCTGCGTCCGCCGCTCAAGACGATCACGTTCATCGGCATGATGTTCAACTCGTCGAATGCGGACCTCAAGCACTTCTTCAACGCGACGCGTTCGCTCAAGTCCGCGCTGTACGTCGCGAAGCGTCTCGCGAGCCATCTGAAGGATCTCGCGCTGTACCGGCGCGGCGTGCAAATCACGAGCGGCAATGCGCTCGCCGCGCGTCTCGCGAAATCGGCGCTCGATCTCGGCATTCCGATTCACACGAATACCGCCGCGCGCGAATTGATCGTGACGGACGGGCGCGTCACCGGCGCGCTCGTCAATGGGCCGGACGGCGAGCGGCGCATCGTCGCGCGGCGTGGCGTCGTGCTCGCGTGCGGCGGTTTCTCGCATGACGTGGCGCGTATCGCGCGTGCCTATCCGCATGTGCGGCGGGGCGGCGAACACGTATCGCCGGTGCCGTCGGGCAATACCGGCGATGGGCTCGGCATGGCCGAACGTCTCGGCGCGCGGGTGGCGATACGTTATCCGCAAGCCGCGGCGTGGATGCCGGTGTCGCGCGTGCCGATGAGCGACGGCAGCGTCGGTGTGTTTCCGCATCTTCTCGATCGCTACAAGCCCGGCGTGATCGGCGTGACGCGTGGCGGCAAGCGCTTCACCAACGAAGCGAATTCGTATCACGACGTGGGCGCCGCCATGATCGAAGCGTGCGAGAGCGAACGCGAAACCGCGATGTGGCTCGTCTGCGACCACGCGACGATCCGCAAATACGGGCTCGGTTTTGCCAAGCCCGCACCGGTGCCGCTCGGTCCGCTGCTGCGCAACGGCTATCTGAGCACGGGCCGCACGCTCGCCGAACTCGCGCGCAACGCGGGGCTCGACGGCGCGGCGCTCGAAGCCACGGTGCAGCGCTACAACGTCGACGCGGTGCGCGGCGAAGACCCCGAGTTCGGCCGCGGCACGACCTCGTTCAACCGCTATCTCGCGGACCCCGAGCACAAGCCGAACCCGTGCGTCGCGCCGATCGGCGACGGACCGTATTACGCACTGAAGGTGCTGATGGGCGACCTCGGCACGTTCGACGGCATCGCGACCCAGGTCACCGGCGAAGTGCTCGACGAGGCGGGCGCGCCGATTGCCGGACTGTATGCGGTCGGCAACGATCGCGCGAGCGTGATGGGCGGCAACTATCCGGGCGCGGGCATCACGCTCGGGCCGATCATGACCTTCGGCTACATCACGGGGCGCAATCTCGCGGGTGTGGGCGTAGGCGGCAACGCGGCAAAAGCACAGGACGGCGCGGCCGGGAGCAGCGCGGGCATGCGCGACAACGCGCCGGTCACGGCATTGAGAAGCGGCACCTGAGCAGGAACCGTTCATTGGCCGGCCAGCGTAACGGCGCACGATCGGTTTGCACGGTACGCGCATAACCGATCGGCATATCCAGCAGGCTCACGGCTGACGCAAGGCCGGCTCGCGATACCGCGTCAGAAGTAACGAATTGCGCCGGATGATGCGGCTTTCCTGTCTCGGAGAGCCGCATCGGCCCGCGCCGCATGCGACTGGACTCCAATCGACTCGCCGAAACCGGCCTCGGGTTCGGCTCAGGAGTCCGCACTTTCAGTAGTAATCCAAACAATAAAAAAAATCTCGTCATTTCACGGAGACATCGCAATGAACAAGCGCCAACCCTGGCCCTGTAGCGGACCGCAATGCGGTAACGCGCCGGCGCCAACGACCCTGCCGGCAATGGCATCACGCCCGCACGGCGTCGCCACGCCTTTTCGCCTTGAAACGGGAGCATGCAAATGACGCGCTCCGAACGCAATGTGGATGTGCAGGCCTTTATCGACGCGCAGCGCTTTTCGCCATTCCAGTGGACGATTCTCGTGCTGTGCTTTCTTGTCGTCGCGGCGGACGGTTTCGACACGGCTGCGGTCGGCTTTATCGCACCGTCGCTCGTGCAGCAGTGGGGCATTGCGCGCAGCGCGCTCGGCCCGGTGATGAGTGCGGCGCTCGTCGGACTCGGCATCGGCGCGCTCGCGGCCGGTCCGTTCGCGGATCGCATCGGCCGCAAGACGGTGCTCGTGCTGTCGGTCTTTTTCTTCGGACTATGGAGTCTCGCCGCGGCCCGCGCGACCTCGATCGAATCGCTGACCTTGCTGCGATTTTTCACCGGCCTCGGTCTCGGTGCGGCGATGCCGAACGCGGTCACGCTGATGTCCGAGTACGCACCCGCTCGCATTCGCGCGGTCGCGGTCAATGCGATGTTCTGCGGCTTTTCATGCGGTCTCGCGATCGGCGGCCTCGCCTCGGCGTGGCTGATTCCGCAATTCGGCTGGCCGAGCGTGCTGGTCGCGGGCGGCGTCGGCCCGATCGTGCTGACCGTGCTGCTGATGGTGCTGCTGCCGGAATCCGCGCAATTTCTCGCCGTGCGCAAGCAGGCCGATCAACGTATCGCGGGAATCCTGCAACGCATTGCGCCGCAGAGCCGCTTCGACGGCTGCCATTTCTTCGCGATCGACGTGCGGCACAGCGCAGGCAACGCGCGTACCAAAGGCGCGCTCTCGATCATTCTGTCGGCACGCTACCGTTTCGGCACGCTGATGCTGTGGCTCGCCTATTTCATGGGGCTGCTGATCTACTACCTGCTCACCAACTGGCTGCCCACGCTGTTCAAGGACACCGGCTTTTCGGGCGAAAAAGCTGCCTTGATGACCTCGCTGTTTCCGCTTGGCGGCGTGCTCGGCAATCTGTGCGTCGGCTGGATCATGGACCGTTTCGCCGGCCATCGCGTGATCGCCTTCACGTTCGTGCTGGTCGGCGCGCTCGTGTTGCTGGTCGGGCAGGGCGTCGGCCATCAGGTGTGGCTCGGTACGCTGATCTTCCTCACGGGTACGGTCGCGACGAGCGCGGTCACGTCGATGTCGGCGCTTGCGGCGAGTTTCTATCCGACGCGTGCGCGTGCAACCGGGGTCGCGTGGATGCTCGGCATCGGCCGCATCGGCGGTGTCGCGGGCGCGCTCGTCGGCGCGGCGCTGATGGGGCTCGGCTGGAAGTTCGGCGCGGTGTTCAGCCTGCTGGCACTGCCGGCCATGGTGTCGGCGAGCGGCGTGTATCTGATGATGCGGCGCGTATTGCACAAAGACGCGCCCGAGGATGCGCCCGAGGATGCGCAGGACGATGCGTCCACGGATGAAGCGGCCGGCGCGGTGGCGCTGAAATGAGGGGGGAGATGGCGTTGCCGTGAAAACTCACTATGAGCTCACAATGCGCTCACGACGCGCGCAGCAACGCCATCTCGTTGTGCAGCAGCGCGAGCAGATCGTCGTCGGTGGGACGGGTGCCCCAGTGGCGCGCGCCGGCCACCGACGCGATCGCCATCCACGAATGCGGCGGAAACCACTCGCGCAGCAGCATGCCGTCCTGACGCAAACAGAGCTGGCCCGTTTGCTCGCTGTATTCGGCGCAGATCAGCGCGCCGTCGATATGCGCGCTCACGCGCCTGGGATCGTTGTGTAGCACGTCGTCGCTCCTGTCGAAGGGGTGGCGCGAATGCCGGCGTGGCGCGGCGGCAGGACCGCCGCCGGGCATCGTTCAGTGATCGTGATCGTGCCCATGCCCGTGCCAGCCATCGTCGTGATCGTGGCCGCGGCCGTGCCAGCCGTTATCGTGCCGGTCGCCGTGCCATTCTTCGTGATGATGCTCCCACTCGTCCCGCCCCCAATAGCGATGACCATCGTAGTAGCGATCGCCGTACCAGCCCGGCGCGATCACGACCGCGGGCGGCGGCGCCACGTACACGGGCGCGGGCTGCACATAGACCGGCGGGGGCGGCGCTACCACGACGCCCGGAATGCCGATGTTAACGCCAACGTCGACATGCGCGAACGCGGCCGACGATACGCCGATCGCGAGGGCCGCGACGATCGCCGACGATATCCAGCGGCTGCGAGAGTGACTCATAGTGTGTTCTCTGTTTTGATGAGTGTGGTGAGGTCAGGCGCGTCGGCGCGCGGCTTCACGAATGCCTCATGAAGCGCGCACCATCCGCTCAATAATGATCGTGGTCGTAGTGATGGTCGTGATGATGATCGTCGGGGACCACGATGCAACCGCTCAATGCGCCGCCGAGCGTGGTGGCCAGAATGACGAGTGCGAAAATTTTCTTCATGATGTTGCTCCCTTGGCAAAAGTTGCCATTGTGTTTCGTGTGAACCGAACTCTACTGAGCGGCGCGATTATCGGTGTGTTTGTGTGTAACAGGACGTGTCGATACGCGCGCGCGGCAACGCGGCCATACGGTGACAACGGACGTGACGGAAAAACGGCAAGCCTAACGCGTCGAAATGACAGGGGATTGTTAAGCGGATCGGCAAGCCCTTGAGCGCGTTATGAAAAGAAGCGTAGGCGCGAGCCCTTGAGGTATCGGTATGAAGCGGGCGTTCGATACATCGACGGTTCGCGGGCACGGCGGGGCAGGCCGAATCGTGTTTCGCGTCGGAGGTATCGCGCGGATACATTCAGTTGCAGACTGGGGATCCGAGGCCGCATGACGCCTGCGTGCGCATGTCGGATCGATGACATCGCACGTGTTGCGCCATCAGCTTCTCTTAAGCTTCGATCGGATACGAGCACGCGACGTGCGCATCACAGGTGCCGCTGCGGTACTTCATCAAGCACCCCAGGCACCCCAGGTTCATCGAGCCCATCGTACGCCCTCTAGGGCGGCGTCCCCACGGGCTCCGGCGCGCTCGTCTGGCGATAACCGAGCCGCGCCGAAATCGCGAGCCCGGCCTGCTTGAGCAGGGCGACGTAGTGCTGCTTCGTATCGGCGCCGCAGCGCATCGTCGGAAACGAAATCGACAGCCCGGCGATCACGCGGCCGAAGCGGTCGAACACCGGCACCGCGATGCACTGCAGGCCGTCTTCCTGCTCCTCGTTGTCTTCGCCGAAACCCTGCTCGCGCACGCGCGGCAAAATGCTCAGCACTGCTTCGGCGCAGGTCAGCGTTTTCTGCGTCGACTTGCGGAATTCGACGTGCGAGAGCACCTCGCGCGCATCGGCCGGCGCCATCCACGCGAGCAGCACCTTGCCGATCGCCGTGCTGTGCAGCGGATTGCGCCGGCCGATGCGCGACTGCATGCGCAGGCCGTAGTCGGCGTCGATCTTGTGGATGTAGATGATCGCGTCGTCGTCGAATGCGCCGAGGTGAACCGCTTCGCGCGTCATCTGGCCGATGCGGCGCATTTCGGTGTCGGCCTCGCGCACGAGATCGACGCTTTCGAGCGCCTTCGCGCCGAGTTCGAACAGACGGATCGTGAGCCGGTAGCGCTCGGTTTCGATTTCCTGCGTGACGTAGCCGAGCGCCTTCAGCGTTTGAATGACGCGATGCACGGTGGTCTTCGACATGCCGAGCCGTTGCGACAGCTCGCTGATGCCGATCTGTCCGCTGTCGCCGATCGCGCCGAGAATCGCGAAGACTCGACCCACCGACGACGCGGATTCGCCGCGCTCGCCGCCGTCCGCCTCGGGCGATGCGTCGGCGGTGTGCTTGCGCGATTTGCCGCGCGTCTTCTCGTCAGTCCTGCTGACCGCCTTGCTGTTAGTCTCGTCCCGCGCTTTATCGCGTCGTGTTTCCGTTGCCGCCATGTCCGTCATTCCCTGTCTGTGCCGAGCCGCGCCGTCGCCTTACCGGGCTAGCGCGCAAGCCAGCCGCCGTCTACCGCGAGTGTATGTCCATGCACGTAGTCCGACGCCAGCGAGGCGGAAACACCACGGGCCCCGCGAGATCGTCCGGGATACCCCAGCGGCCCGCCGGAATGCGGCCGAGACCATCTATCGTTCTCCGCTCGCGGGATCGGCGCTGTGCCGCGCCATGTGCCCGAGCACTGTAACGCACAATTTCGATTCCGGAACACTGGTTCGAAAAATATTGCTCTGCGTCATTAAAGCTGGCAAAGGTTTTGGTGCCGTAACGGGTAAACGATAGTCGGCGTTTACAAAAAGAAACGGAACGATGTTCCTTTTGTGGTGCTATATTGCGCCGGACAGGGAGAGCCCGGCGCAGAACGGGACATGACCCCGGGTAATCCACCCGTCAACGGGACGTGACCGTCCATGGAGGAGGCATGAAGATCAAGAAGGCCATCGACCGCATTCCTGGCGGCCTGATGCTGGTGCCGCTGCTGCTCGGCGCCTGCGTGCACACGTTCGCGCCCGGCGCGGGCAAATACTTCGGCTCGTTCACCAACGGCCTGATTACCGGCACGGTGCCGATTCTCGCGGTGTGGTTCTTCTGCATGGGCGCGACGATCGATCTGCGCGCGACCGGCACCGTGTTGCGCAAATCGGGCACGCTGCTCGCCACCAAGATGGCGGTCGCGTGGGTCGTCACGCTGATCGCGGCGCGCTTCATTCCGATCGACGGCATCAAGACCGGGCTCTTCGCGGGGCTCTCGGTGCTCGCGATCACGACCTCGATGGACATGACCAACGGCGGTCTCTACGCAGCCGTGATGCAGCAGTACGGCACGAAGGAGGAGGCGGGCGCGTTCGTGCTGATGTCCGTCGAATCGGGGCCGCTCATCAGCATGATCATTCTCGGCGCGACCGGCGTCGCGTTCTTCGAGCCACGCCTGTTCGTCGGCGCGGTGCTGCCGTTCCTGATCGGCTTCGTGCTCGGCAACCTCGATAGCGAGCTGCGCGACCTGTTCGGCCGCTGCGTGCATCCGCTGATCCCGTTCTTCGGTTTCGCGCTCGGCAACGGCATCGATCTGAACGTGATCGTGACGAGCGGGCTGCCCGGCATCGCGCTCGGCCTCGGCGTGATCGTCGTGACCGGCATTCCGCTGATTCTCGCCGACCGCTGGATCGCGGGCGGCAATGGCGCGGCGGGGCTTGCGGCATCGTCGACGGCGGGGGCGGCGGTCGCGAATCCGGCGATCATCGCCGACATGATTCCGAGCTTCAAGCCGCTCGTGCCGGCCGCGACCGCGATGGTCGCGACGGCTTGCCTCGTCACCGCGATTCTGGTGCCGATTCTCACGGCGCTGTGGGTGCGCCGGCATCATGCTCGCGACGCGTTGCGCGAGGAGTTCGCGGCGGCCACGCAGGCGCCGCCGCTCAACGAGCGCGACGCGCACGTCTGACGCGCCATTCCGAAGGCGTCGGAAACGAAAAGGCCGGCTCCGCGCGCAAGCGCGGAGCCGGCCTGTCTCTTTCTATTAGTGCGTCGTTAAACCGCCATCACCGTCACGGCCTTCGTGACGAGGTAGGCTTCCATCGCTTCCGGACCGCCTTCCGAGCCGTAGCCGGAATCCTTGATGCCGCCGAACGGCATTTCCGGCGTCGGCGTGGCCGGCTGGTTGATCCACAGCATGCCGACTTCCATCTGCTGCGACAGCATATGCACGTTGGCGAACGACTTCGTGTACGCGTAGCCCGCGAGGCCGAACGGCAGACGGTTCGCTTCGGCAATCGCTTCTTCGAGCTTGTCGAAGCCGCGGATCGCGGCGATCGGGCCGAACGGCTCGTTGTTGAATACGTCGGCTTCGAGCGGCACGTCGGTCAGCACGGTCGGCGCGAAGAAGTTGCCGGCCGAGCCGACGCGCTCGCCGCCCGTCGCGATCGTCGCGCCGGTCTTGCGCGCGTCGTCGACGACCTTGGCCATCGCGCTCAGACGGCGCGCGTTGGCGAGCGGCCCGAGCGTCGTGCCTTCGGCGAGGCCATCGCCGAGCTTGAGGCTTTCGGCATGCTTGACGAGCGCCGCGGCGAATTCTTCGCGCAGGCTGTTGTGCACGAGGAAACGCGTCGGCGAGATGCAGACCTGGCCCGCGTTGCGGAACTTCGCGGCGCCGGCGGCCTTGACCGCGAGCGCGACGTCGGCGTCTTCGGCGACGATCACCGGGGCGTGGCCGCCGAGCTCCATCGTGGCGCGCTTCATGTGCGAACCGGCCAGCGCGGCCAGTTGCTTGCCGACCGGCGTCGAGCCCGTGAACGTGACCTTGCGGATCACCGGATGCGGGATCAGGTAGCTCGAGATTTCAGCCGGATCGCCGAACACGAGGCCGACCACGCCGGCCGGCACGCCGGCTTCGACGAAGGCCTGCAGCAGCGCGGCCGGCGACGCCGGGGTTTCTTCCGGCGCCTTCACGAGGAACGAGCAGCCGCAGGCGAGCGCCGCGGAGAGCTTGCGCACGACCTGGTTGACCGGGAAGTTCCACGGCGTGAACGCGGCGACCGGGCCGATCGGCTCCTTCAGTACCTGCGAGTGCTGGGCGACGTTGCGCGACGGCACGATGCGGCCGTACACGCGGCGGCCTTCGTCCGCGAACCATTCGATGATGTCGGCGGCGGCCAGTACTTCGAGACGCGCTTCGACGAACGGCTTGCCCTGTTCCTGGGTCATCAGGCGGCCGATGTCGGCGGCGCGCTCGCGCACCAGCGCGGCGGCCTTGCGCATGATCGTGGCGCGCTCGTTGGCCGGCACCTTGCGCCAGGCTTCGAAGCCGCGCTGCGCGGCGTCGAGCGCGCGGTCCAGATCGGCGATGCCGGCGTGCGCGACCTTGCCGATAGCCTCGCCGGTCGCGGGATTGACGACGTCGAGGGTCTTGCCGCTGGCGGCATCGCACCACTCGCCGTTGATCAGAAGTCGGGTATCGGTGTAGCTCGGGATAGCCATGCTGGGTTCCTGTGAGTGGGAAAAACGACAGGCCGCGCGGTCGTGAAGCAAGAAGCGACAGGACCTGCGCGGCCATGATTGAACTGCCGATACCAATTATCTTATCTGATTGCGCGCAATCTCACCGGACGCGGGCTGGTGGCGACGTGGATGGCATGCCTCTTGCCGCCGGGGTGTGGCGGGTTCGCGCGAGTCGTCATGCGCCTGCGGATGTATCTGTTGTATCTGTTCATGCGCGGGGTCATGTAGCGCGCCGCGTGAATCACCGCGCTTCGAGCCACGTCTTTCCATTCCGATACCATATCGATGCGACAAGCATCGCATCACACGAAAATCCCCCTGAATCGACCCTCGCGACGCAGCCGCGCGGGGCCGGAACGCAGTATCATGCTTCAGGTTTCCTTCAGCTTTGCTCCGTACTATCTTCGCCACTGCCCGTGGCCTTCGAGGACCGCGGCCGTTGTCATGTGCAGGTCGAACGCATGATCGCTGCGCATGTCCGCGGGCAATGGATCAGATAGATCCCGACCGAAAACCGAAAGCGCCTAAAAAGGCTTGCTGGAGCATCCATGAAAACCCTGTTCTTGCAGGCGCCGTCCTACGATGGCTTTGATGGTGGCGCGGGTTCGCGCTATCAGGCCAAGCGTGAAATCCGTTCATTCTGGTACCCGACGTGGCTCGCTCAGCCGGCCGCGCTGATTGCCGATAGCCGCGTGCTCGACGCGCCCGCCGACGGCCTCTCCGTCGAAGCCACGCTCGATATCGCCGCGCAATACGATCTCGTCGTCATCCATACGAGCACGCCGTCCTTTCCGACCGACGCACTCTTCGCCGAAGACCTGAAAAAGCGCAAGTCGTCGCTCCTGATCGGCATGGTCGGCGCGAAGGTCGCGGTCGATCCGCACAACTCGCTGACCGCGAGCGAGGCCATCGACTTCGTCTGCCGCGAGGAATTCGACTTCACCTGCCAGGAAGTGGCCGAGGGCAAGCCGTTCGCGCAGATCAAGGGCTTGAGCTATCGCGCGCCCGACGGCTCGATCGAGCACAACGAAGCGCGCCCGATCCTCGAAAACATGGACGAGTTGCCGTTCGTCGCGCCGGTCTACAAGCGCGACCTGAAGATCGACAACTATTTCATCGGCTACCTCAAGCATCCGTACGTGTCGATCTACACGGGCCGCGGCTGCCGTTCGAAGTGCACGTTCTGCCTGTGGCCGCAAACCGTGGGCGGGCATCGCTACCGCACGCGCTCGGTCGAGAACGTCCTCGCCGAAGTGAAGTGGATTCGCGACAACATGCCTGAAGTCAAGGAGATCATGTTCGACGACGACACGTTCACCGACTTCAAGCCGCGCGTCGAGGAAATCGCACGCGGTCTCGGCAAGCTCGGCGTCACGTGGTCGTGCAACGCGAAGGCGAACGTGCCGTATTCGACGCTGAAGATCATGAAGGAAAACGGCCTGCGCCTGCTGCTGGTCGGCTACGAATCCGGCGACGACCAGATCCTGCTGAACATCAAGAAGGGGCTGCGCACCGACATCGCGCGCCGCTTCAGCGACGACTGCCGCAAGCTCGGCATCAAGATTCACGGCACCTTCATTCTCGGCCTGCCCGGCGAAACCCAGGAAACGATCCAGAAGACGATCACCTACGCGCAGGAGATCAATCCGCATACGATCCAGGTGTCGCTCGCCGCGCCGTATCCGGGCACGACGCTCTACAACCAGGCGGTCGAAAACGGCTGGCTCGAAGAGAACAAGGTGATCAACCTCGTCAGCAAGGAAGGCGTGCAGCTGGCGGCGATCGGCTATCCGCATCTGTCGCGCGAGGATATCTATCACCAGCTCGAGAACTTCTATAAGCGCTTCTATTTCCGGCCGTCGAAGATCTGGGAGATCGTGCGTGAAATGCTGACGAGCTGGGACATGATGAAACGGCGTCTGCGCGAAGGCGTCGAATTCTTCCGCTTCCTGCGCGCGCACGAGGCGTGAACGCCGCGCATCTCGTCGCGCATTTTGCGGGCCTCGCGCTCGCGTATGCGTGCGCGGCGGCGGCGATTGTCGGCATCGGCTATACCGTGCTCGCGAGCGCGCTGATCGGGCGCTTCTTCGCGAGGGCGGTGGCCGAGCCCACGAGCTTTCCCCCCGTCACGGTCGTCAAGCCTTTGCACGGCAACGAGTGGGCGCTGCTCGACAATCTCACGAGCTTCTGCGAGCAGGACTATCCGGGGCCGGTGCAGTTCCTGTTCGGCGTGCACGACTCGGCCGACCCCGCGCTGCAAGTCGTCGACGCGTTACGCCGGCTGCATCCGGACGCCGATATGAGCGTGGTGGCCGATGCGCGTCTCTACGGCCCGAACCGCAAGATCAGCAACATCCTCAACATGCTGCCGCAGGCGCGTCACGATGTGCTCGTATTCGCCGACAGCGACGTGGGCGTCGGCGCCGACTATCTGCGCAACGTGATCGGCGAATTGCAGCAGCCCGGCGTCGGGCTCGTCACGTGCGCCTATCGCGGCCAGCCCGATCCGGGCTTCTGGCCGCGGCTCTCGGCGATCGCGACCAACTACCAGTTCCTGCCCGGCGTCGTCACCGGACTCGCGCTCGGGCTCGCGCGACCCTGCTTCGGCCAGACCATCGCGATGCGGCGCGACACCTACGAGCGGATCGGCGGCTTCAAGCCGTTCGCGCGGCATCTGGCCGAGGATCACGCGATCGGCGAGGCAGTGCGAGCGATCGGCGAGGACGTCGCGATTCCGCCGTTCGCGATTTCGCATGCGTGCGTCGAATCGAGCGCGGCGAAGTTGATCACGCACGAACTGCGCTGGAGCCGCACGATTCGCCGTATCGATCCACTCGGGCATTTCGGCTCGGCGCTCGTGCATCCGTCCGCGTTTGCGCTGCTCGCGCTGGTGTTTTCGGGCGCGGCGCTCTGGGCGTGGCCGCTCGTGCTCGTCGCGATGGGCGCGCGGCTCGCGTTGAAACTGTCGTCCGATCGCGCGTTGCGCAGGCCGTACCGCGATCTCTGGCTGCTGCCGCTCTGGGATATCGTATCGTTTGCGATTTTCGTCATGAGCTTCCGCTCCTCGCGCGTGATCTGGCGCGGCTTCAGCTTCAAGGTCGACGGCGACGGACTGCTGTCGGCGGCACAGGACGAATGACGAACGAACGGCAGGTTGGGCAGCGAATGATCGACAAGGTTTTCAAGGAAGCAGGCGGGCGCGGTTCGCAACACCGCCTGGTCGCGGCGGCACGCGTGACGAAGCGCCCGGCCGCCATCACCACGGCCTGCGAGGTCGGCGCGCGATGAAGCATCTCGGTCGCGCGGCCGCGCTTGCGGGTCTGCTCATTTCATTGTGGCTCGTGTGGCGCGAGGATCCCAGCGCCGTGCTCGGCGCCTTGCGCGCGGCCGGCGCGGGCCTCGTGCTGGCCGCGCTCGCGCACGTGCTGCCGATGATGGCCAACGCCTGCGACTGGCGCTCGCTGATTCGCGGCGCAAACCGTCCGAGCTTCGGCAGGATGCTGCATCTCGTGTGGGTGCGCGAGTCGGTCAACAGCATGCTGCCAGTCGCGCGGATCGGCGGCGAGCTCGTCTCGTTCCGCATGCTGAGGCGCTGGGGCGTGCGCTCGTCGACGGCGGTCGGCAGCATCGTCGTCGATATGCAGTTGACGGTCATCAGCCAGTTGCTGTTCACGATGGTCGGTATCGGCTTCCTGTTCGCCCACGCGCAATCGGGCACGCTGCGGCTCGCCGGACAGCTCGCGTGGGGCGTCGTGGTGCTCACGCCGCTGCTCGTGCTGTTCGCGCTCGTGCAGCACGCGAATCCGTTCGAGCGCATGACGCGTGCGCTCAACCATATGACGAGCGGCAAGCTTGCCGAGCTCGTCGGCCAGTCGGCGCAGATCGACCAGGCGATCAAGCTGATCTGGCGTCGCCGCGCGGTCATACTGCGCTATCTGTTCTTCTGGCAGCCGCTGCAATGCTTCCTGACGTCGCTCGAAATCTGGCTCGCGCTGTATTTTCTCGGCGTGCACGTGACGCTCGTCGAAGCGGTCGTGATCGAGTCGCTGATCCAGGCGATCAGCAGCGCGGCGTTCTTCGTGCCAGGCGGGCTCGGCGTGCAGGAGGGCGGCTTCATTCTGATCGGCGGCGCACTCGGCATCGATCCGGCGACTTGTCTCGCGCTCGCGGCCGCGCGGCGGATTCGCGACCTGCTGATGTTCGTGCCGGGGTTGATCGCATGGCAGTTCGCCGAGTCGGCCGGCAACCGGCCCGCCCAGACCGTGCCGCATGACATGCGGGCGGAACTGGCCGAGCAGGGTTCGGCGCTCGGCGAAGCGAACCTCGAACGCGGCCGGCGCTGAGCGTTGCGCCGCGCTCGGTGCATCGTGCTTCAGTGCGGCGTGCTTCAGCGCGTCGCCCCGTAAGCCGGAAACGACACCTTCACCGCCAACCCGCGCTCGCCGATACCCGCGCCCAGTTGCAGGCTCGCGCCGAAGTGCTCGGCGATCCGCGCGACGATCGATAGACCCAGCCCGCTGCCCGTCGCCTGATTGCCGGGCGCGCGGAAAAAACGGCTCGTGAGCCGCGCGAGATCGTCGGGCGCGACACCTGGGCCGTCGTCGCGCACGCACACCTGCACACGCTCGTCGGCATGCTGCACGGCCACTTCGACCGTGCCGCCCGCGCGCCCGTACTTGATCGCGTTATCGAGCAGATTGTCGAGCAGGATACCGATCAGCACCGGCTCCGCGTCGATCTCCGCGAGCAGGTCGCCGGTCAGCATCACGTTGATGTGTTTCTGCTGCGCGTTGCGCAGATTCGCGAGCAGCGTGGTTCTGGCGATCGTCGCGGGCTTGAGTGGCTCGGTCGGCAACTTCTCCTGCGCGTCGAGGCGCGCGAGCAGCAACAACTGCTCGGCAAGCCGCGCGCTGCGATCGACGCCTTGCACGACGCGCTTCATCGCGAGCCGCTGCAAGGCGACGTCCGGTTCGGCGAGCGCGACCTGGGCCTGCACCTTGATCGCGGCAAGCGGCGTCTTCAGTTCGTGCGCGGCATCAGCGGTAAACGCGCGTTCGCGTTCGAGCGAATGGTGCAGCCGCGACAGCATCTGGTTGATCGCGTCGACGAGCGGGCGCACCTCGATCGGCGTGCGGCCGATGCCGACCGGCTCCATGCGGTTGATGTCGCGCGAACGGATCGCCACCGAGAGGATTTTCAGCGGCGCGAGACTGAAGCCGATGCTGATCCACACGAGCAGCGCGAGCACCGGCAGCGCGATCAGCGTGGGCCGCGCGATGCGGCTCGCGACTCCGCTCACGAGGTCGCTGCGCGTATTGGCCGGCTCGAATACGCGCACGCTATGGCCGAGCGTCGTGTCGCGCAGCGTGAACGAGTGATAGAGCTGGCCGCCCAGCACGATGTCCTGCGCGCCGCTCGCGGCGGGCAGCGGCAAGTCCCAGGCGGCGAGCGCGTGTAGTTGCGGGCTGCCCGCGAGAACCTCGCCGTTAGTCTCGCGCACCTGGAAGAGGGCGTCGCGCGGCAGCGTGTCGTCGTCGTCGAGCAGGCTTGCGCCGGGCTCGCCGCCTTTTTCCTCTTCGCGCACGTCGATGCGCGCATTGGCGAGCGTGCTCAGGTTGGTCGAGTCGAGCAGCGCGAGAATCTGCGCCAGTTCCGCGAGACGCGCCTCTTCCCATTCGCCGACTTCGCGCGACGCCTGCCGGTAGCTCGAGACGAGCGCGATGCCCCACACGAGCGCGATGCTCGCGAGCACCAGCAGCACGAGACGCCGGCGAATCGACGGGCCCATCACGGCTTCTCCATCACATAGCCGATATTGCGCACGGTCTTGATGAGGCCCGCGCCGAGTTTCTTGCGCAGGTTCGACACGTGGACCTCGATCGCATTGCTTTCGATTTCTTCCTGCCAGCCGTACAGGCTTTCCTCGAGTTGCGAGCGCGACTGCGGAATGCCGAGATGGGTCAGCAATTGCAGCAGGATGGCCCATTCGCGCGAGGTGAGCGGCACGCGCGTCTCGTCGATCTCCACCGTTTGCGCGGCGGGGTTCACTGTCAGATTCTGGTAACGAATCAGATCGATACTGCGACCTTGTGCGCGGCGCAGCAGGGCCCGGCAACGCGCGATCAGCTCGGTGAGATCGAAGGGCTTGCCGAGATAATCGTCGGCGCCCGCTTCGAGACCGCCGACGCGCTCGATCACGCTGCCTTTTGCGGTCAGCACGAGCACCGGCACGTCGTTGCCGGCGTCGCGCAGCCGCGTGAGCAGCTCCATGCCGCTCACGCGCGGCAGGCCGAGATCGAGGACGATCAATGCATAACGGGTGGTGTCGAGCGCGAGGCTGGCCTTGTGGCCGTCGCAGGCCCAGTCGACCGTGAAGCCGGCCTGGCGCAGACCGGCTTCGACACCGCAGCCGATGAGCTCGTCGTCTTCTACGAGGAGTACACGCATGGGGCAGAGATTCCGTTTTTCAGGTTTATTGCATAACTCCCGGCGGCTTGTGCAAGCGCCGGGGCGCGGCATCCTGGTGGGACGATGCCGTTCGTCAGCTACTTCATACCATAGGTTTGCTTAAGGTATCCTTCAGCTTGAATCGATACCATCGACGCGCTATTTATGGATGGTCGCCGCGGGTTGCGAGATGCGCGCGAGGCCATCGGGTTGTCAGATTGTCGAAAACTTATCGCAAGGACTTCGACTGATTGACGCGGTAGATATTTCAGGCCGATCGGGGCGTCGATCAACGTGTTCGAGCAGCCCCCGCCGATGACGCCGCGCATCCGTTCAGGCCGCAAGGCCACGCACAAGGCACGTTATGAAGCCAGCCACCATCGACATGCTGCGAGCCCATCTGCTGGTCGCCTCGGTCACGGCCATGGGCGCCGACACGCTGCTGTGCGTCACGCTGCCGATGCTGCCTGTATCCCACACCTTTTTCGCTTCCATGTCGTTCCGTCTGTTCGCGCTCGCGCTGATCGTCGGCGGCGTGGTGGTCGCACGCGAATTCGCGCAGGTCGCGTTCGAATTCGCGGTGAAGCACGATTACGCGACGGCAGGCGGCCATGTATCGCCGGTTGCGATTGCCGCCGGCTGTCCGCGGCGCTGGCTCGTCGTGCTTCATCTGCGCCTGACCGGGCAGGCGTTCGTGCTGGCCGGGCACTGACGGGCACGGGCGATGGTGGCGCAGGTGCTGAATGCATGCCAATGGGTCCTGCTGGCAGGCTGTATCGGCGCAACGCTGTACACGGTGGTGGCCGCCGTCGCGATGCCGTTTTTCGGCGTGCGGCGCGACGCGGCGCCGAAGTGGTTCGCACATCGATGGGCCCGTCGATCCGCTGCCCATGGCGATAATCGAAGCGCGGCCGGCGCGGCGCTTGCTCATGCTGGCGGCACCGATACTGCATACACCGCTCATACCCCGAACAGCTCGTGCGTCGAGCCGCCGCCCCGTCATTTCGCGCAGGTCGGCGTCAGCGTACTGAAGCCGCTGTGCGGCGCCGAACCGCGTCTCTACGAAAATCTGCGCACGTTTTGCGAGCAGCGGCACGGGCATTTTCAGCTGGTGCTCGGCGTGTCGTCGCCGCACGATCCCGCGATTGCGGTCGTGCGCCGCTTGCAGGCCGCTTATCCGCGGCACGACATCGAACTCGCGATCGACACGCGCGTGCATGGCAGCAACCTGAAGGTCAGCAATCTCATCAACATGGCGGAGCGCGCGCGGCACGACGTGATCGTGATCGCCGATAGCGACATCGCCGTCGACGCCGATTATCTCGACAGCGTGGCCGCGCCGCTCGCGGACCCGGGCGTCGGCGTCGTCACCTGTCTTTACGTTGCGCGCGGGGTCGGCGGTTTCTGGCCGCGCGTGGGCGCGCTTTTCATCAACGAGTGGTTCGCGCCGTCGGTGCGCGTCGCGCATGCGTTGGGCTCGCGCCGTTTCGGCTTCGGCGCGACGCTCGCGCTGCGGCGCGCGACGCTCGAACGCATCGGCGGCTTCGACGCGCTGAAGAACTGTCTCGCCGACGACTACTGGCTCGCCGAGCACGTGCGCGCACTCGGTCTGCAAACGGTGCTCTCGCATGTGGTGGTCGCGACCGACGTGATCGAGCCGACCTTCGCCGCGCTCTGGCAACGTGAAACGCGCTGGCTGCGCACGATCCGCTCGGTGAATCCGCCCGGTTTCATGTCGTTGCTGATTACGTTTCCGACGCCGTGGCTCCTGACGAGCGCATGGCTGAGCGCGACGTTTGCCGCCCACGCCTGCGTGCACACGCCGTTCGCATCGCAGTACGCCGTGGTTGCGAGCGCGACGGCGAGCGTGGTGTGCCTGGGGGCGCGTTTGCTGCTGCATCTGCGTGCCGCGCGGCGCGAGCGCACCTTCTGGCGCGATCTGCCGCTCGTGCCGCTGCGCGACACCCTGCTCGCGCTGCAATGGCTCGTCAGCGCGTTCGGCTCGCACGTCGTGTGGCGCGGCGCGCGCATGGGACTCGAAACGCCGGCTGCCGAGCGCGGCGGACGGCTTCCCGCCATGGAGCCCTCGGATGGCGGCTAAGCCACGCGGCCTGATCGTGACCGCCGACGATTTCGGCTTGCACCCGCGCGTGAACTGCGCGGTCGAGCGCGCGCATCGCGACGGTGTGCTGCGCGCGGCGAGCCTGATGGTCGGCGCGCCGGCCGCGAGCGATGCGATCGAGCGTGCGCGCAGATTGCCGCAGTTGCGCGTGGGTCTGCATCTGGTGCTCGCCGACGGCGCCGCGCTCGCGCCGCGCGCGGAGATCGCCGCGTTGCTCGACGAACACGGTCGCTTCGGCAGCAACATGGTGCGCGACGGTGTGCGGTTTTTCTTTCTGCCGCACGTGCGCAGACAACTCGCGCGCGAAATCCGCGCGCAGTTCGAGGCCTTCGCCGCGAGCGGGCTCACGCTCGATCACGTCAACACGCACAAGCATTTTCATCTGCATCCGACCGTGCTCGGCCTGATCCTCGAGATCGGCCGCGACTACGGCATGAAGGCGATGCGCCTGCCGTTCGAGGCCAATGCGCCGCTGTGGCTGCGGCCGTGGATCGCGCAGGTGAAGAGGCGTCTCGAACGAGCCGGCATCGCGCATAACGACTACGTGGTCGGGATCGCGGCGAGCGGCCGGATGGACGAAGCGGCATGGCTTGCCGCGCTCGCCGATCTGCCGCATGGCGTCGGCGAGATCTACTGCCACCCGGCGGTCGAAGGCGAGGCGCTGAGCGCCGGCATGCACGACTACCGTCATGCCGACGAATTGCACGCACTGCTGTCGCCGCGGGTGGCCGCCGCGATTCGTGCGCTTGGCGCGCCGGTCGGCGGCTTTGCGGACGTGCTCGCCTGACGCGTCGATGGGGTGGCGATGAGGTGGCAATGAAGCGTCGTGTCGCGGATTCGATGCGGATGCCGCGCGACTCCGGCGCGATATCAACGCACGGCACGGCAGCAGCCAGGTCAGCAGGTACGGCTCGTAGCACGGCACGCCCGGCACGAATGAACCCGGCGCGCCGCGTCACCCGGCGACACCTCACACCGTCTGCTTCTTCATCAGCAGCCTCAACAGCGCCGGCAACAGCAACAGCACGAGCGGCAACTGCACGATCAGCCCGGAAATGATCGCGACCGCGAGCGGCTGCTGCATCGCCGAGCCTTGCCCCAAGGCAAATGCGAGCGGCAGCAGCGCGAGAATCGCGGCAATCGTCGTCATCGCGATCGGGCGCAGCCGATTGCGACCGGCGCTCTGCAGCGCTTCGTGAAACGGCATCTCCTCGTCGCGCACCAGCGCCTGCAATTCCGACACGTAGAAGATCGCGACCTCGGTGACGATGCCGACGATCATCGTCATCCCCATCATCGCCGAGATGTTCAGCTCGATGCCGGTGACCCACAGGCCGATGAACACCGCGCCCGCCGCGAGCAGCGGCATCGCCAGCACCGCGAGCGCGACGCGCAGGCGCTCGTAGAGAAACAGCAGCAGGCCGAACACGAGCGCGATCGCGGCGCCGAACACGGTCAGGAGCCCCTTGAACGCGATCTGCTGTTGCTGATACAGGCCGCCCAGTTCGTAGTAGACGCCGGCCGGCAGCAGGTTCGCGTCGCCGAGCGCTTTCTGCACGTCGGCGATCGTCGAGCCGAGATCGCGGCCGTCGATGCGCGCGGTCACCGCGACCATGCGCTTCAGATTCGAGCGGCTGATTTCGGGCTGGCCCGTGACGGTCACGCGATCGGCGACGCGCTTGAGCGCAAACAGATGCCCGTCGGGCGCGCGAATCTGTAACTGGCCCAGTTGCGTATCGGTGAGTTCGCGCGCGCCGCTCACGCGCACCCGCACGCCGACCGTTTTCGGGCCGCTCTGGAACTGCGTCGCGACATTACCTTCGAGCATGTCGGTGACGGCCTGCGCGATCGCTTGCGGGTCCATGCCCTCGGCCGCCGCGGCAGCGGGCAGGATATGCAGCCCGAGCGCATCGCCGGCCGGGTTGATGCCGTCGTCGACGTCGACGATGCCCTGAATCTGGCCGATACGCGCCGCGACCTTGCGCGCGGTGGCCTGCAGCGTGTTGGTGTCGTCGGAGAAGATCTTGATCTGCACCGGCTGCGGCACGGCCGTCAGGTCGCCGATCAGGTCTTCCATCAGTTGCGCGAGTTCGATGTTGACGCCCGGCACCTGCGTTTCGACCCGCGCGCGGATTTCTTCCATCACGGTCTCGATCGGTTCGCGTTTGCCGGACTTGAGCCGCACGAAGAAGTCGCCCTTGTTCGGTTCGTTCAGATCGCCGCCGAGACCCGCGCCGGTGCGGCGCGAATAGGTCGCGACGTTCGGATTCGCGCGGATGATCTGCTCGATCTGCTTCATGAGCCGGTCCGTTTCGGTGATCGAGGTGCCCGGCTGCGTGTGATAGTCGAGCACGAAGCCGCCTTCGTCCATGCTTGGCATGAAGCCGCTGCCGACGCGCGTGAACGCGAACGCGGCCACCACGACGAGCGGCAGCACGCCGAGCAGCACGAGCGGCGGCCGTGCGATCACGCGCGCGACTAGCGCCGCATAGCGCCGGTTCAGCCACGCGGCGAGGCGTGTTTCCGCGTGTTCCTCGGCGTCTTCGGGCTTGAGCCAGTGGTCGCACAGAATCGGCACCGCGAGCCAGGTGACGAGAAACGAAATGAACAGGGCGCTTGCCATCGTCACCGACAGTGCCTTGAAAAACGCGCCCGTCACGCCCGACAGAAACGCGAGCGGCACGAAGATAATCAATGTCGCCGCCGACGAACCCGCGAGCGGCCGCGTGAATTCGAGCGCCGCGGCCATCACGCGGCCATGAAACGCGTGCGCGCCGGCCTCGCGCATGCGCCGCACGATGTGCTCGATCATCACGATGGCGTCGTCGATCACGAGGCCGACCGCGGCGGCCATGCCGCCTAGCGTCATGATGTTGAAGCCCATGCCGAACACGTCGAGCAGCAGGATCGTCGCGGCCATCACGACCGGCACCAGCGCGACCGCGATCGCGGTGATCTTCCCGTTGCGCAGGAAGACGAACAGCGTCAGCGCCGCCAGCACGATGCCGATCAGGATCGCGTCGCGCACGCTGGTGGCCGAGGCGATCACCAGTTCGCTCTGGTCGTACCAGTTCGACAGATGCACGCTCGCGGGCATCTGCGGCCCGAACGCGGCGAGCTTCGCGCGGATCGCGCGCGCCATCGCGACGCTGTTCGCGCCGGGCTGCTGATAGATGTTGAGCAGCACCGCGTCCTGGCCGTCGGCGGTGACGCGCATCCATTGCGGCACGACGCCGGCGCGCACGGTGGCGACGTCGCCGAGGCGGATCTGTGCGCCGTTTGCATTGCCGTTCGCGGAGACCACGACGTTGCGCAGTTCGTCGAGCTGCGTGATCGTCGTGTTGCTGACGACGAGGTAGAGCTTGTCGTGATCCTCGATGCGGCCGTTCGCCATCAGCACGTTGCTTGCGCCGATCGCCTTCGAGACGTCCGCGAGCGACAGCTTGTAGGCGGCGAGGCGCACGGGATCGACCGCGACTTCGAATTCGTCCTGCGCGCCGCCGGTCACCTCGACGCGCGCCACGCCTTCCACCGACGACAGCAGCGGACGCATCTGGAACTGCGCGAGATCGCGCAGCGCCGAGAGCGACTGCTGCGTCGAGGTCAGGCTGTACGCGAGCACCGGAAACACGGTCGGGTCCATGCGCCGCACCTGCATCGTCGTGCCGGGCGGCAGCGTCGCGAGAATTTCGCTGATCGCCGATTGCGCCTGCAAGGTCGCCTGCGCCATGTCGGTGCCCCAGTCGAAGTTCAGCGAGATTTCCGCGGCGCCGCGGCTCGTCGTCGAATCGACGTCGCGTACGTTCGGCACGCGCCGCAGCGCTTCCTCGACCGGCATCGTGACGAGCGTCGCCATCTGCTCGGCGGGGCGGTCGCCGGCATCGAGCGAGACGACCGCGCGCGGAAACGAGACATTCGGAAACAGCGAGATCGGCAGACGGAACGCGGCGAGCGCACCCGCGATCGCAAGCAGCGCGATCACGAAGAGGAGCGAGCGGCGATGCGTCTGCATCCATTGGCCGAAGTTCATCGCGACGCGTCTCCCCCAGTGCGCACCGCCATGCCGTCCGTCAACTCGTAGTTGCCGCTGACCACGAGCCCGAGCGCGGCATCGAGCGAGCCGTCCACGCCATAGTTCGCGCCGTTTTCGACCGCGATCGTCACCGCGACGCGGCGGGCCTTGTGTTGCGGCGTGATCTGGAACACGTACGCGCCGTGGCGATCCTTCAGCACGGCCGCGCGCGGCACGATCCAGTGCGTGCCGGCGCGCGTCGCGACGTCGGCGGCGACGCGCGTGCCGGGGATGAACGGCGTCTGCGCGAGCGGCACGTCCGCGCCGATATTGACCAGTTGCGATTGCGGGTCGATCGCGGCGCCGACGAAGACAACGCGGCCCGTGGCCGTGGTCTGCGCGAGCGCGGCGGAGAGGCCGCGCAAGGTCACGGTGTCGCCGGGATGGATCGCGCCCGCGTCGGCGGGTTCGACGCCGAGCGTCAGGTTCGCGCGGGCGGTTTGCGTATCGCCGGCGCGACCGCTCGCGAGTTGCAGGATCGCCGCGCCGGCCTGCACCTGGTCGCCTTGCGCCGCGGACAGTTGCAGCACTACGCCGTCGAACGGCGCGCTCACGGTCTTGTCGCCGCTCGCGACGCCGGTTTGATGCTGCGCGGCGAGCGCCTGCCGCGCGTCGTCGGCGGCTTTGCTCGCGCTCGCGAGTTGCGAGCGCGTGGCAAGCCCCTTGTCGTAGAGCGATTGAGTGCGCGCGAGCTCGCCCTGTGCGAGCGTCAGCGCGCTCGTCGCCTGGGTGGCGGCCAGCACGGCGGCGGGGTCGGCCTGCACGACGAACAGCGGCGTGCCGCGTCTGACGCTCTGGCCGGCCTGCACGCGCATCTGCACGATGCGCGCGAGGTAGGGCAGGTTGATCGTCGTGACGCTCGACGCGGAGGTGGCAACGACGCCGAAGCCGCGCACCGGTTGCGCGATTTCGGCGCGCTGCACGCGCACGGTCTGAACGGCCACCGACGGTTGCGGCTCGGCGGTGCTGCTGTCGGCTGCATGAGCCGCAGGCGCGGAGGCGTACCACAGCACGGCGCAGGCGAGCGGCGCCGCGACGGCCACCGTGGCCGCGGTGGCGACGGCGCGCGGCCACGACCGCAACGGTGAAAACAGGCTATTTCGCATGAGTGTCGATGAATGTCTGGGCGGATGAGAAGGCATCGGGAATCGCGCTGCCGAGCAGCGCCTGCAAACCGACACGTTGTTCGGCGAGCGATTCGCGCAGCGTCGCGACGTCGATACGTTTCGTGAGCGCGGCGCTTTGCGCATCGGTGTAGGCACCGAGCGAGAGGTCGTGATCGGCGTAGGCCGCGGCCGCCTGCCGGGCGGCGTGCTCGACGTCGGGCCGCGCGGACTCGGTCTGCTGCAACTGCCGCGCGAGAATCGTGCTGTCCTCGCGCAGATGCGCGACGTCCGCGTAGGCCTCGTTCAGGCGCGTCTGGTATTCGTCGCGCAGCCGCGCACGTGTGGCTTTTTCGATCGCGACGTTGCCCTGGTTGCGGTTGAAGATCGGCAGGCTCAGGTTGATCTGGAAGCCGCTCGTGTAGATGTTCGAAGTGTCGCGCGCGCGCACGAAGCCGACCGACAGGCTCGGGAACTGGCTCAGAATCGCTGCGCGATATTTCTGCTCCTGGGCTTCGTAGCCGGCTTGCAGCGCGATCAGATCGGGGCGGCGCTGCGCGAGTCTCGCGAGCGCCGCGTCGAGCGTGTCGTCCGCGAGCGGCGTGATGTCGCTGTCACCTGCTTGCGTTTGCAATTGCACCTGCACGTCGGGCGCGAGGCCGAGCAGCGCGTTCAGGTCGTGATGCGTTTGCGCGGCCGCGCGTTCGGCGTCGGTGTATTGCTTGCGCGCGTCGCCGTAGGCGAGCAGCGCGGCGCTCAGCACGTCGTCGGTCAGATTGCCGTCGCGGCGCGCCTCGGCCATGCGCTCGTAGCGCGTGCGCGCGAGATCGCGCTGTTCGCGCAGCAGCGGCAGCGTGTCCTGCTGGAAACGCGTCTTGATGAACAGCTGCCGTGCCTGCGCGACGACCTGCCACTCCTGCCACAGCAGGCCGAGATCGGTCTTCGCGAGCGTCGCGTCGGCGGACTGTTTATTCGCGCTGCGCAGCACGATCGCCATCACGTCGATGCTCAGGCCATAATTGAACGCGCGCGTGGTGCCGGCCGCACCCGGGTAATCGCTCGATAGGCTCAGTTGCGGATCGGGCAGCAGTCCCGCCGAATAGGCCTGTGCGCGCGCGATGCCGAGATCGTCGCGGGCGAGCTTGAGATCGGGATTGTTGGCGACTGCGAGCATCGCGACTTCGTCGATATCGAGCCCGTCCGCGGGATCGAAACGATGCGCGGCCAGTTCGGGCAGCGGCATCGTCGCCGGATCGATGCGGATGCGTTCGAGCGAGCGCGTCGATGTCGAGGTGTCTTGCGGCGCGAGCGGTTCGCGATGGTAGATCGCGCAGCCGCCGAACAACAGCGCGCACAGCGGCGCGAGCAGGCGCAGCCGGCGCAAGGGGCGAAGGAGGCGAAGGCGAGGGCAGCGGCGGGGCGCCGAAGCTGTCGCCGCCGATGCGGGCGCTGCAAAAGCCGCCGCCGTAGCGTGAAAAACAGGCAAAATCCGGCTCCTGAAAGAGGTCGGGGCCATCACGAACAATCACGAACGGATGCCGCGAAATGGAAGCCGATTCTGCTCAACGGGCGCTTAAGACATGCTTAACGTGCCTCGATGCACGACGTTGCGGGCACCATCGCCAGGCGCCGCGGCACGCCGACGATCTCATCGGAGTCCTGTAAGGAACCGTTAAGCTGCTGCATTCGATAATGCCGCGGCCCACACCGCACGAAGGAGAGGCCATGCGCCTGCTATTGGTCGAAGACGACGAGATGATCGCGGAAACGGTGCTCGGCGCGATGCGCCGCGCCGGCTATGCGATCGACTGGGCCGAGAACGGCCGCGCGGCCGAACTGTCGCTGGATAACGGCGTGTACGACCTCGTGCTGCTCGATCTCGGCCTGCCGAAGAAAGACGGCATCGACGTGCTCAACGCCTATCGCCGCAATGGCGGTGCCGCGCCGGTCATCATCCTGACCGCGCGCGACGCGATCGACGAACGCATTCGCGGTCTCGACGCCGGCGCCGACGACTATCTCATCAAGCCGTTCGATCTCGACGAACTGGCCGCGCGCATCCGCGCGCTGCTGCGGCGGCGCACCGGCCAGAAGCAGCCGGTCTATGCGCACGGCGAACTCACGCTCGATCCCGCCGCGCACGAAGTCGCGAAGAACGGCGAGCCGGTGCCGCTCGTGCCGCGCGAATTCGCGCTGCTGCAGGCGCTAATCGAGGAACCCACGCGCGTGTTCACGAAGGCCGAACTCGAAGAAAAGCTCTACGGCTGGGGCGAGGAAGTCGGCAGCAACACGATCGAAGTGCATGTGCACAGCTTGCGGCGCAAGATCGGCGCGGACCAGGTCGTCACCGTGCGGGGCGTCGGCTATCGCCTGAAGCGATGCGCATAACGTCGCGCATGACGTCGATTCGCCGCTGGCTGCTCGGCTGGCTTATCTTCGGCATGGCGGCGACCTCGGTGGTCGCGGCCTTCGCGATCTTTCACACCGCGCGGGGCGAGGCGAGCGAGCTGTTCGACTACGAGCTGCGCACCGTCGCGCTGTCGTTGCCGTCGAACCTGCGCGGCGTCGCGCTCGGCAAGCAGCGCGAACCCGATCTCGGCGATCTCGCCGACGACCGCATCGTCATCGAAATCTGGGAGCACGGCGATCAGCCGGTCTACCACTCCGCGCAGGCGCCGGTGCTCGAACGCCTGCCGCCGGGCTTCAACACCGTGCGGCACGGCGATAACCAGTGGCGCACCTTCGGCGTCGACCAGAACGACCGCTACGTGCAGGTCGCGCAACCGGTTTCGGTACGCGAGGATCTCGCGCTGCAGCTCGCGCTGCACACGCTGTGGCCGCTCGGCGTACTGCTGCCGGTGACGATCGTGCTGGTGCTGCTGGTGGTGGCGCGCGGGCTCGGGCCGATCGGCGGCCTGTCGCGCGCGCTCGCCACGCGCTCGATCGATTCGCTCGAACCGTTGCGTCTGGACGGCAGCGTGCCGGTCGAAATCAGGCCGCTCGTCGAAGCGCTCAACGATCTGCTGCAACGGCTGCATACGGCGTCGCAGGCGCAGCGCACCTTCATCGCCGACGCCGCGCACGAACTGCGCTCGCCGCTCGCGGCGCTGAAGCTGCAATTGCAGGCGGCCTCGCGCGACGGCACCTTGAAGGGCGAAGGCCACGCGCTCGAGCGCGTCGAGCAGCGCGTGAACCGCATCATTCACCTCGTGCAGCAACTGTTGACGCTCGCGCACGAAGACGCGCAGCCGGTCGCGTCGATGGTGCCGGTCAGCCTGCGGCGCATCGGCGAGCAGGCGGTCAGCGACTTTTCGCTGCTCGCGGAGCTGCACGAGATCGATCTCGGGCTCGAATGCGAAGGCGCACGCACGCCGAACGACGCGTATACGGTGCTCGCCGAGCCGCACGGCATGAGTGTGCTGCTCGGCAACCTGGTCAATAACGCGATCCGCCATACGCCGGCCGGCGGACGCGTCGACGTGATTCTCCGGCGCGCCGGCGAGCAGGTCGGCTGCGAAGTGGTCGATAGTGGCTCGGGCATTCCCGAGGCGGAACTCGAACGCGTGTTCGACCGCTTCTATCGCGGTACGGAATCGAAGGGCGAGGGCAGCGGGCTCGGGCTCGCGATCGTCTCGCGGATCGCCGGTCGCCACCGGCTGTCGCTGTCGCTGCGCAACAATTCCGGGCGGCCCGGTTTGAGCGTCGCGGTGTCGGGTCTGCGCGCGCACGATGCCGAAGCGCCGCTGCCCGCCGCGAGCTGACGGTGCGCCCACTCATGCGCCCATCCATATGCCGCTGAGGGTTGTCACGAGGGCGTTTGCGCACGCTGCTACAATCGCGTTTTTACAGATCGACGGATTGGTTGTGCATTATGGGTTTCGAACAACTCGCTGAACTGAAGAAGCAACTGGCGGCGGCACGTGCGGCCGCCGAGTCGGGCGGCAAGCCCGATCGCAAATCGGCTGCGCGGCCCGCTTCGAAGTCCGCCGCCAAGCCGGATGCGCGGTCCGGTTCGAAGCCGGGCGCCAAGCCCGGTTCCCGTCCGGATGCGAAGCCGGGCGCGCGGCCCGCGCGCCCGCCGCAAGCCCAGCCGCAATCGCGCGGCGCGGCCCAGACGAGGCCGGTGGCGGATGCGAAACCGGTGGACCCGGTGGTCCGCTCGATCGGGCGTCTGCAAAAACGCTTCCCCGTGGCATTCCCGAAGAACCCGGCGCCGAAGTTGCCGCTGAAAATCGGCATTTTCGAAGACCTCGTGGTGCATGCGAAAGACCTGTCGCTGACCGAAGCCGAACTGCGCGACGCGATCAAGACGTGGTGCCGTGGCGGCCGCTACTGGAAGAGCCTCGTGGAAGGCGCCGCGCGCGTCGATCTGACGGGCACCGAGGCCGGCAAGGTCACGGCGCAGGAAGCCGCGGGCGCGCAGCGTCTGCTCGCGCATCGCGCGGCCAAGGGTGCGCAGAAAGCGGCGGCAACCGCGAATGCCGCCGCGGGCACGCAGGATGCGGCGGCCGGCAAGCCCACGGCCGAAGCACCGTCGGCCGGGAGCGGAGCGGCGACACGTAGGGGAACGTAGGTGCGCAAGTGGTAGGTATAGGTTGGTGT